>JAYVNZ010000029.1:0-13974 GCA_043758185.1 Gemmatimonadaceae bacterium
TTTCCAGCCCCGCTCCCGAAGCCACCGCTCCGCAATGCGCTCCCCCAGCTCACCCAATGCCTGCCTGGCCGCTGACATGGGGACAAGGATAGGGGGTCCTTGCCTGCGGACATCACCGTTCCTGCGCGGCGCGTA
This sequence comes from Gemmatimonadaceae bacterium, assembly GCA_043758185.1. Lineage (GTDB taxonomy): Bacteria > Gemmatimonadota > Gemmatimonadetes > Gemmatimonadales > Gemmatimonadaceae > AG11. Next base: position 136 of record JAYVNZ010000029.1, read on the forward strand.
TCCTCTCAGCGCAAGCCACTGCAGCACAAACCAAAGACGCCAGTACTCCAGTACTCAGTAGCCAACGCAGTACGAGTACAGTTTGGAAGGGCTACCAGCGCCGGACCAGAACACAAACGGTGGCGTGGCGGTACTCGTACTGAGTCGGAATCTTGGTACCCAGTACTTATGATCTTCGGTTGGTACTCGCACCGCTCACGCACACATCACTCAGGGCTGCTGCAGCACCGACGTCAGAATCCCCCCCGCAACCGCCTGGGCAGTGCGAACGACGCGCGCCGTGCCCCGCGCGACCCAGAGCCGCTCCTCGTTCACGCCCCATCGCAGCAGCACGAGCCACGCATCGACCGTCGCACCGCCCACATCGATCGCTTCTGGCGGCCTGACGATGATTTCTGCGGGAACAACGCGCTGGGCCGCCCCCTCGATGAGCAGCAGCGATGCGCTGACGTGGTAGCCGTCACGCAGCGGAAGTAACTCGAGCACGCGCTCCAGCATGCCGGCGCTGAGCAGCACATTGGACGGTACGCCAAGGGCGAACGAGGAACGCCCCTGATAGCTGTCCACCGCGCCGAACACGGAGTCACGCGTGAACGACGCACCAACCCTCGACGCGCCGTTCGTGGCACTCCACCGCTCCGGGGCAAGGTCGGCGCGCGACAGATAGACCGAGTCGGACGTCAGCACCACGGTGCCGGTCCGCTCCTCCGCCACGAGCCAGCCGGGCGTACCACCGAGTTGTGCAGCTGCGATGGTGACGGTGCGAACACCGAGTGCCTGCGTGGCGCCGCCTGGCTTGGTGAGCGACAGCGCATACGTAAGCGTGCCAGTCCGCAGCAACATGCCATTCGGCCGCTCGAAGCTCGGCAGGCTGTCTGGTGTGGCACCCGGAACAGCCGCCACTCCGGGAAGTTGCGCACTCGCAGCGTGCGACATCATCACGCCCATGCCAGCGACGAGCCGTACGCACCACCGCGCAAAAACAGCTTGCCGCGGCACGTGCTATCGCACCGACATCGTCACGGTCACTGCAGGCCGCCGCAGATCCGATCAAGGTCCTCGAGACCAACCCGCACGTCGCGCCCCTTGGGGCCTGACTTGGGGTCCAGCACCCCGGCGTCCGCCAGCTGGTCAATCACGCGCGCCGCGCGACCGTAGCCGATACCTAGCCGCCGCTGCAACAGCGACGTGGAGCCGCTCTGGTTCTGGATGCACAATTCCGCCGCCTCGCGAAAGAGCGGATCACGTGCGCCCTCCGGAATCCCGGCGTCCTCGCCGCCACCCTCCAGCGCGGCCCGCGCTTCCGCTTCCCGCGTTCGAACGGTCTCGAGAATGTCCGGCTCATCAGGCGTCATCTCCGCCTCGTACACCAGCCCCGCCTCGGCCAGCGCAGCCCGACGCCTGTCACGCTGCGCCTCATACCATTTCATCAGGCCTTCGGTCTCTTCGCTCGACAGATAGGCGCCCTGGAGACGCGATGGCTCGCTCTTGCCCGGCGGGATGAACAGCATGTCGCCATTGCCCAGCAACATCTCGGCGCCGCCGCCGTCGATAATGGTGCGGCTGTCGATCTGGCTGGCCACGCGAAACGCGATGCGACTCGGAAAGTTCGCCTTGATAAGACCCGTGATGACGTTCACGGACGGCCGTTGCGTCGCGAGGATGAGGTGGATACCGATGGCGCGCGCCTTCTGCGCGAGCATGGCGATGGGAGTCTCCACCTCACCCTGCACCGTCATCATCAGGTCAGCCATCTCGTCGATCACCACGACGATGTACGGCAGCACGGGCCCGCGATACACGCTGTCCTCGAACGCCACTTCCTTGCGCCGAGGGGTCTTGAGTGGCGTCTGGTCGAGGACGCGCCTGTTGAAGTCCTGGAGGTTGCGACACCCGTTCGCGGCCAGCAGCTCATAGCGCTCCTGCATCTCCATCACCGCCCACTTGAGCACCGCGGCCGCGTCGCGATTGTCGGTGATCACCTTGTGGCGCAGGTGGGGCAGCGTGTTGTACACACTCAACTCGACCATCTTCGGGTCCACCATCAGGAAGCGCAGCGTCTTCGGCGTGTGCCGGTAGACGAGGCTCGTGATGATGGTGTTCACGCAGACGGACTTGCCCGAGCCCGTGGCGCCGGCAATGAGCAGGTGCGGCATCTTGGCCAGGTCGGCAATCACCGGCTTGCCCTCGAGATCCTTGCCGAGGACGATCGGGAGTGCCGCGCGCGCGCTGCGGAAGTCCGCGTGCTCGATGAGGTCGCGGAAACCCACCATTTCCGGCGTGGGGTTGGGCACCTCGACGCCGACAGCGCCGCGGCCAGGGATTGGCGCCACGATGCGGATGGACGCAGCCCGCATCGCGAGCGCGAGGTCGTTGGAGAGGTTGGCAATCTGGCGGACCTTCACGCCGGACGCGGGCTCGACCTCGAACTGCGTGACCGTGGGCCCCGTCGTGCGCCCCACGAGCTTGCCGTCCACCTTGAACGTGCGCAGTGCGTCCATGAGCTTGGCGCCCATGTCGTCCAGCTCACGCTTGCCCAGTTCGTGGTTGCGTACCGGGACGAGGTGCAACAGGTCGGACGGCGGCAACTCGTCTGCACTCGCCTCTGGTTGCTCCGTCGCATCGATGGCGGCGGCAATGCGCTCGTCGCGGCCCGCTTTCGCTGGCTCGTCGCCCTTCTTCCGCTTCTTGCGCTCCTTCTCCAGGTCCTTGATGGCCGCCTCTTCCTTCGCGTCGGCCTCGGCCGACGCTGGCGCGCGCATGGCAGTCTCCAACGGATCGGCGCCGATGGACGCAAACTCCTCGGGAGACCCTTCAAGGGCCAGCGCGAGCGGCTCCGGCTCACCCTTCTTGCGGCGGCGCCGAGGGGGTGCGTACGGCTCCTCGACGGGCGTCGGCGCATCAGGGGTGATGTCCATCTTCTTCTTCCCCACCAGCATCCGGATGGGATTCCATCGGAGGGTTGCCGCCGCCAGTGCACTCACAGCCAGCGCCAGCACCACCCACGCCCCGAAGCCACCCAGGAATTGGTGCCAGTACAGTGCAACGAAGCCGCCCCAGAGGCCGGCGGCGGTGGAGCTCTCACCAGGGGCCGGCGCACCAACCGCGAGCGCAACGGCAATGGGAAGCAGTGCCACGATGCCCGCGAGAAAGATCATCCACGACCTGTCGGTCTCGGACTCCAGCCGTCCGAACAGCCGCAGGGCGTGCACGGCCGGCACCGCGGGCGTCAGGACGGCAGCGGGCCAGCCAACCAGTGCCACGAGCGGGCGCGCCAGCCAGTATCCCAGCCAGCCGACGTTGTCGCGCACGTTGATACCCGTGCGCAGTTCAGCCAGCCCGTAGGTGACGAGTGCACCGGAGAGGAACACGGCGAAGAGGAGGAGCGCGATACCCGCGAGTTCGCGCCGGAGACCAGGACTGCCCACAGGGGTTATCGCTCGCGATCGGGCCCAAGCAGGGTGATCTGCCTGTCCTGATAGATGGGGATGACCGAAAAGGAATCGACCGCCGCGCAGGCAGTCAGGTCATCTCCGAATCCCGCGGCGGCCAGGGCCTGGCCATGCGCCGCGGTGGTGAACAGCCGCATCAGGTTGTCGCCGAACTTCTTGTCGATCAGGGATGCCGCGTATGCCGCGTCGTTCAACTCCAGCCCGGCGAAACGGCGGGACACTGCGTGGACGTAGCGCCCTGCGCACGCGGCATCTTCCAGGGCGAATTGCCGTTCGTGCCCCGCACACACGAGCGTGATGTCCGCCCCGCCGCGAAGGGCGGTGCGGAGCATCGTGCTCACCGCCGTGAGGTTGACGTACGATGCCACCACCACGTCACGAGCCCCCTGTACCGACAGCAGCGCCTTGGTTCCATTCGTCGTCGAGAGCAGGATTGTCTTGCCCTCCACCGCCTCGCGGGTGTGTTCCACGGGAGAGTTGCCGAGGTCGAACCCCTCCATCTTGAGCATCCGGCGCTCCCCGGCGAGCCGGTAGGCACCGCGCTCGAGCTGCTTGGAGCGCGTCACCGCGTCGTCCGGACTCTCCGTGGGGAGCACCGCCCGGGCGCCGTTGGCCAGCCCCACGGCAATTGTCGTGGACGCACGGAGCACGTCGATCACGGCAACGACGCGCCCCTGCACGTCCTGCGGGGTCAACTGTTGCACGCCGAACAGCACGTCGACGCGCACGCTACGCCGGTTCCTTCATCAGGTCCGGCTCACGCTCGAGGAATTTCGTGTCCACGATGCCACTCTGGAACCTGGGGTTCTGCATCACGCGCGCGAGGAACGGAATCGTCGTCGTGGGTCCCTCGATGATGAATGTCTCCAGCGCGAGCTGCATCTTGGCCAGTGCCTCCGGCCGATCGCGGCCCTGGCAGATGACCTTCGCAATCATGGAATCGTAGTACGGGGGCACGGAGTAGCCGGCGTACACGTGCGAATCGATACGGACGCCGTTGCCACCTGGCGGATGATACGTGGTGATCTTTCCCGGCGAGGGCTGGAAGTTCCGGTTGGGGTCTTCGGCATTGACCCGGCACTCGATGACATGCCCACGCAGTGGGGGCAACTCGCGTATGGACAGCGGCTCGCCTGCCGCTACGCGAATCTGCTCCTTCACCAGGTCCACGCCTGTGATCATCTCCGTGACCGGGTGCTCCACCTGGATGCGGGTGTTCATTTCCATGAAGTAGAACGACCCATCCTCGTCGAGGAGCATCTCGATGGTGCCGGCGCCCACGTAGTCGATGGCCTTCGCACCGGCGACGGCGGCATCGCCCATCCGCTTGCGCAGGTCCGGGGTCATCGCCGGGCTGGGACTCTCCTCGATCAGCTTCTGGTGGCGGCGCTGCACTGAGCAATCGCGTTCGCCCAGATGAATCACGTGGCCGAACTTGTCGCCCATGATCTGGAACTCGATGTGCCTCGGCCGCTGGAGATACTTCTCCACGTAGACGTCGCCGTTGCCGAACGCGGAGAGTGCCTCGCTGCGCGCGAGTTGGAACGAGCGCTCGAACTCCTCCGCGTCCTTCGCGACGCGCATGCCCTTGCCGCCGCCACCGGCGGCCGCCTTGATGATGACGGGGAAACCCATGTCCCTGGCATAGCCCAGCGCCTCATCGACGTCTTCGACGGGGCCAGGCGTGCCGGGAATGATCGGCACCCCTACGGCGGTCATTGCCTTGCGCGCGGCAGCCTTGTCGCCCATCACCCGGATCTGGTCCGCCGTGGGGCCGATGAACGCGATATTGCTCGCGGTCACGATCTCGGCGAACTCCGCGTTCTCGGCCAGGAAGCCGTAGCCCGGATGGATCGCATCGGCGCCGGTGATTTCGGCGGCGGCGATGAGTCGCGGAATCTGCAGGTAGGAGTCCCGCGCCGGCGCCGGGCCGATGCACACGTCGTCGTCGGCAAAGCGGACGTGCAACGACTCGCGATCCGCCTCCGAATACACCGCAACGGTCTCGACGCCGAGTTCCCGGCACGCGCGAATCACCCGCAGCGCGATCTCTCCCCGATTGGCAATGAGGACCTTCTTAAACATGCAAGGCTCCGACACGTGTCGATAACGGGTTGCCGGTCAGGTCGTTCGTGGGCATGCGGTGGGGATCAGGTGGCAGACGGCGTTTCGAATCCGGACCAGCTGGTGTCACTGGTGCCGGCAACGCCCTGGACGCGCAGGGCGAACTCGCTTGGACTCGTTGCGAAGAAGACAGCACTCTCATACGAGATGACGCCCTGCGAGTACCACGCCATGAGGGATTGGTCGAAGCTCTGCATGCCGTACTGCACCGTGCCCTCACGGATGAGGTCGGGAATGTTGAGCGTCTTGTCCATGTCCCTGATCTGATCGCGCACCGTCTGCGTGTTGATCAACACTTCGCATGCCGGAATGCGTCCCGGCTTGTCAGCGCGCGGCACCAGCCGCATGGAGACGACCGCCTGAAGCGCGCTCGCCAGCGAGAAGCGCACCTCCGCCTGCTGGTGCGGTGGGTAGAACGACAGGACGCGGTTGATGGTCTGCGTCGCATCCGTCGTGTGCAGCGTACTGAACACGAGATGCCCCGTGTCGGCTGCCTTGAGCGCGGTATCCAGCGTCTCGAGATCGCGGATCTCGCCAATGAGGATGACGTCCGGATCCTGTCGCAGCACGCGACGCAACGCCTGCGCGAACGTGGCCGTATCCGTGCCCACCTCCCGCTGGTTGATGTGGCAGTTGATGTCGCGATGCAGGAACTCGATCGGGTCCTCGATGGTGATCACGTTCGCGTGCCGGTGCTCGTTCATGTGCTGGATCATGGCCGCGAGCGCCGTGCTCTTGCCCGAGCCCGTGATGCCCGTGACCAGCACGAGTCCGCGCGGCCGAAGCGCAATCTCCTCGAGCACCTTGGGCAGGTGCAGTTCTTCCAGCGTGCGCGCCTGGTAGGGAATGGCGCGCATGGCATAGCAAAGCGATCCGCGCTGCTGGTACACGTTGCAGCGGAACCGCCCGATGCCAGGCACGCCGATGGCGAAATCACATTCCTTGTTGTCCGTGAATTCCTTGACCTGGCGCGGCGTCATCAACTGCTCGGCCAGCACCTTCAGGTCTTCCGGTCGCAGCGGGGGCATGTCGAGTGGTGACAGCTCGCCATGCAGCCGGAGCGTGGGCGGACGGCCCACCTTGAGGTGCAGGTCGGACGCGCCGCGCTGCACCAGCTGCTGGAGGACGGCCTTGAAGTTGAACCCGCTCGCCGCCGGTGTGCCGTCGCCAGGAGTGCTGCCCGCGGTTACCGGGTCACCCATGCGCGTCGATGCGGAAGAGCGCCTGCCCGTACTCCACAGGCTGCGCATCAGCGGCGAGAACCTCCGTCACCACCCCCGAGATCTCGCTCTCGATCTCGTTCATGATCTTCATTGCCTCGATGATGCACAGCGTCTGCCCCTTGGAGACGCGCGAGCCCACCGTGACGTAGGGTTTGGCAGCCGGTTCCGGCGCCCCGTAGTAGGTGCCCACCATCGGGGACTTGACCTCGATGCCGGCGGCCGACTTCGGCTCGGCTCGCGTGGTCTCCTCGATGGCACCCATCCCCTCCGCCGGGGTGAAGCGCGCGGCCGGCAGGGCACCCTGCGGCGCCATCATGGGAGCCATCATCGCCTGGGGCGCCACCTGCATCGCACCACGCCCGGTGGGGCTCTTGGAGATGCGGAGCTTCATGCCCTTGTCGGACGAAATCTCGATGGAATCTACGGTGGATTCATCGAGGATCTCGATCAGCTTCTTGACGTAGCGTAAGTCGATCATAGGCCCAGTGGAAGGCGCGCCCCGGTCTGTCATGGCGCTCAGCCGAGCTCCAGGAGCTCGCGCGGAAACTGCGTCAGAATTGTCGGTCCTGCTGCGCGGAGCACGACGTCGTCCTCGATGCGCACCCCTCCCCACCCGGGCTGGTACACGCCCGGTTCGATCGTCACGACTGCATTCTCCGGCAACGTGGCCTCGGCCGTCCGGGCCAGCCGCGGTGCCTCATGCACCTCCAATCCTATCCCGTGGCCCAGGCTGTGACCGAACTGCTCGCCATAGCCCGCCCGCTCAATGTACTGTCGCGCGATGGCATCGGCATCCCGCCCCGTCATCCCGGCGCGTACACCGCTGGCCGCGCGTGCATTCGCCACCTGCACCACGTCATAGATGACCCGATGCTGCTCCGTGGCCCTGCCAATCACAACCGTTCGCGTCATGTCTGAACAGTAGCCGCCCACTTCTGCACCAAAATCCATCAGCAGGAATTCGTCCCTCTCGATCACGCGCGGTGACGACCGGGCATGCGGAAGCGCGGAGCGCGGTCCGCTGGCGACAATGGACGGGAACGGAAAACCCTCACTCCCCTCGTCCCGAAGCGCCTTTTCCAGGACGCCGGCTACGGCCAATTCGGTCATCCCCGCGTGGATCAGTGGAAGGGTGCGCTCGAGCGCGCGTGTCGCCACGCCGGCGGCCTCCGTGATCCGTGCGATCTCCGCATCGTCCTTTCGCTCGCGGAGCGCTTCGACCATGTCACTCGTGGGTCGCCATTGCCACCGCGCACCTGACTCGACGAGCCGCTGAAAGTCGCGGTGCTGAATGTGCGCCGTCTCGAAGCCGATGATGCGGACGGACAGCAGGGTGCCGAGTTGCGTCCACAATCCCGACCACAGGCTCGACGCCTCGATGGAAATGCGCGCGATGTCGCCCACCTCGTCCGCCACCTGCGTCTGGTAGCGAAAATCCGTGATCAGCACGACCTCGCGCGGCGTGACCACCAGCAGCGCGCTGGATCCGGAGAATCCCGTGAGGTAGCGGATGTTTGACAGACCGGTCAGGAGCACGGCATCCACATGCGCCGACGTGAGCCTGTCCACCAGTGCCGCGATGCGCCCTGGGCGCGGATCGCTCACGGTTCGTCGCCCCGCACCCTGACCGACGCAACGAGACCGCGCAGCGCAAGCTCGTAGCCCATGGTCCCGAGCCCCACCACCACGCCAACCGCCGCGGAGGCAAGCATGGAATGGTGCCGCTCTGCCTCTCGTGCGTACACATTCGTGACGTGCACCTCCACAAACGGAACCTCCACGCCAACCAGGGCGTCGCGGAGCGCGAGGCTCGTATGTGAATACGCGCCGAGGTTGACCACGGCGCCGTCGATGCGACCGCGATAGCCGTGCACGATGTCGATGAGCGCGCCCTCGCCGTTGGCCTGCGAGCACTCGATGGAGACGCCGAGATCGCGCGCGACGACCGCGAGGGCGTTCTCGAGTTGCGACAGCGTCGTCCGCCCATACAACTCCGGCTCCCGCAAGCCGAGCAGGTTGAGGTTTGGGCCGTTGAGAACGGCGATCCTCACTGTGGCTTCAATCCCTGGAGCCACGAGTTGAACTTCTCGACCTCCTCCGCACTGCGCTCCGCGGGCGCCTCCACCGGCATCGCACGCTCGCCCGAAATGCGCGATGCAGTCCGTTCACGCCCGCCCGCGCCGGTGAAGAACTGATCGAACGAGAAACTCTGCGACGTCCGCGGTGGCCGCGCCGCGCCGTCGCGGAACACACTGTCGAGCGACAGTTCGCCGGACGCGGCGTGTGCCGGCCGGCCGGTGATGCCGGGTGGCGCAGAGACTTCCCCGCCGAATGCCTGCGAAAGCGCCGCCGCCGCCGAATCCTCCGAGGTGCCAGGTGTGCGGTTGCCGAACAGCGCGCTGATCGACCCGTCGGGTGTGAGCATGGCGGCAGCCCGTTCAATGGCAGGTGCTACTACCTCCGGCTCCGGGGCGACGGACTCGGTGGCAGGAACATCGAGCCCCGCGGAATCCTCCACGAACGTGTCCGCTTCTCCCACACTGTACGGCGCGTCAGGCGCGGTCCATTCCGCCTCCGGTGCGTGTGGCGCATCGACGGCGAAGCGATCCGCGGGCGCAGAGGCATCAGCCGCGGGCGCGAAGTCGTCAGCGGCGGGCAAGGGCGTCAAGTCGTGAGCCGCGGGCGCGATGTCGTCTGCCGCGGGTGTAAAATCATCAGCCGCGGGCGCGAAGTCGTCAGCAGCAGGAGTGAAGTGATCAGTAGCGGGCGCGAAGTCGTCAGCCGCGGGCGCGAAGTCGTCATCAGCCGGCAGCGAGGGATTCTCGGAGCGCCCCGCGGGGCGACGCGCCGCCAGTCTCGCAAAGAAATCACGCGCGGACGGACCAGTGTCGGCTACCGTGGTTGCCGGCGCATAGGCAGCCACGAGCCCTGTCAGCCGCGCATCGCCCGGATTCGCGGCGAGCAGTTGCTCGTACACACCACGCGCCTCGTCCCGCAGGCCCTGCGCGGCGTACAGCTCCGCCATGGTTTCCGTGACGAATGGCGCTCGTGCGGATACGGGTTCGGCGACCTCCGCCGGCTCTTCCCACGCGCTCTGCGCGTCCGCCGTCGCTTGACTCTCGTCAAGCAATCCCGCCTCGGCAGCGATGACCTCCGGCGGGAGTTCAGAGGGAATCGCTGACTCACCAGCCTGACCCCCCATCACGTCCGCCGACTGCACGCTGCCGGAATCGGCCGGCAGCGCGTGAGAATCATGCGAGCCGGCGTCAGGCGTCGGCAACTCCAGATCCATGAGATCCGCGGACGAATTTTCCAACATGCCGGCTGGCGCGTCGGCCAGAGCGCTGGCGTGCGCGAACGGATCCCCACTCGGAGGCTGCGTCGACGTGTCGTCCAGTTCGAGGGGCGTAAACTCCTGAGAATCCAGGATGGACGACCGCGATTGGTCGGAGAGATCCATCCCGCCGCTTCCCTGCAGCCCATCGAGCGATTGCACGGCGGCCGAGGGCGCTGCAAAGGAGGGGACCCCGCTGTCGAGGCTGTCGTCGAGTTCTTCGGTCGTGGGAATGTGCTCGCGCGGTGGTTCGAACGACGTGGACTCGAGGCCTTCGGCTGCCGCGTGCGAATCGCGTTGGGTGTCCAGCTGCGACGTCGCGTCGAACCCGTGCATCGAAAATCCATCGAGCAACTCCCCGTCCGCTGCCGACGGCGGCAGGGGTGGTGGCACCACGGCTGAGCCAAAGGAGGAGGCGTCGGCGCTCGATGCGTCCGGCGCGGGGACGTCCGGCGCCAAGGGATCGGGCGGCGCTGCCTCGACGGCGACAGGGTCCATCTCGATTCGTATGTCAGGCGACGCGTCGGCTGCTCCCATCGCATCCGGGCGCACCTGATCCGTGGCGGATTCCCGCGGGAATTCCGCGTCGATCGCACCAAGGAGCGCCTGGATTTCCTCGTTGCGCGGATCGGCGTCGAGCACCCGGGCATACCAGGTCCTGGCCGCGACCGCATCCGCCTGTCCCCGTGCGATGTCGCCGAGGTGGCGCAAGGCGATGAGATTTTCCGGGTCGAGACCAAGTGCCGTTTCGAAGACCCCTCGCGCTTCCGGCAGGCGGCCTGCCTCATACAACGCCTGGCCGTAGACGATGTGCCCGCTCATGTGTCCCGGCTGTTGCGGCAGGAACTCTTCGCAGATGAGGATTGCCTGCTCGATATCACCCGCCTTTCGAAACTCGTTGGCGAGGGGTGCGAAATATCGGCGAGGATTCTCGTCGAATTTCTTCTTCAATTCATCGATGCGGGCAGTACTGGCCATCAAAGCCTCGGTGGCGGCGCACAGCGGGTAGGATGCGAGGAGCAAAGGTATCCTATACGAAGGACAAGTCAATCAGAAGTGCGCGCGTCCCTTGATTTTAGCCCTTGTCGTCGCGTAACTTTTCCTGCTTCCCCCTCGTGTTTTTCCAGCTGCTCGAAGGAGTCCTGCCTCGTGCTCCAAACAATGCGGAGCTCCGCCAAGATCGTGATGTGGGTGTTGCTCATATCGTTCGTCGGCGGTTTCCTGCTCTTCCAGACGTCCGGCCTTATGGGTTCGGCGCCCGTTACCTCCACAACCGCTGTCGCTACGGTCAACGGAAGGGACATCCTCTATACCGAATGGCAGAAGCGCGCGCAGCAGCTCGTGCAACAGACGCAGCAGCAGTCTGGGCGCACGCTCACGCAGGACGAGACGCGACGCCTGGACAATCAGGCGTTCGACGACATGATCTCGGAGATCCTGCTGCAGCAGGAATTCAAGAAGCGTGGCATCCTCGTGTCCGACGCGGAGCTCCGGGACTACGCGCGGTTTGCGCCACCGCAGTGGGTGCGGAGCGCGCCAGACCTGCAGACAGACGGGCGGTTCGACCCGTCCAAGTACCAGCGCTTGCTGTCCAGCGCGCAGGCACGGCAGTCCGGCCTGCTCGCGGCCCTCGAGCAGTACTTCCGCAGCGAAGTACCGAAGGAAAAGTTGTTCGAACAGGTCACGAGCGGCCTCTATGTCACCGACGGCGACCTCTGGCGCGCGTGGCAGGATGCCAATGACAGCGCAAGCGTGAGCTTCGTGGCGTTCAAGCCGCAGCCTACCGCGGCCGATAGCAATGTCGCGGATGGCGACCTGCGCTCGTACTACGATGCCCACAAGGCCGAATTCGATGGACCTGGCCATGCGTCCATGAGCGTGTTGCACATTCCTCGCACCACGACGGCGGCCGATACCGCCGCGGTGCGCGATCGCATTGCGAAGCTGCGCGCCGAGGTCATGGGTGGGGCAAAGTTCGAGGATGTGGCGAAGCGCGAATCGAGTGACACCGCCTCTGCGGCGACTGGCGGAGATCTCGGCAAGGGGGGCAAGGGCCGCTTCGTGCCGGACTTCGAGAAGGCGGCGTACGCCCTCAAGGCCGGCGAGGTATCGCAACCGGTGCTGACGCCGTTCGGATACCACCTCATCAAGGTGGATTCGCGGTCGGGCGATACGCTCGCCCTGCGGCACCTCCTGCTCCGCATCCAGCCAAGTGATTCCGCCACGGCAAAGGTGGACCGCCTGGCAGACCAGCTCGCGAAGATGGTGTCGGGCAGCGACCAGCCGGCAAAATTCGACGAGGCCGCAAAGCAGCTTGGCCTTACACCATTCCGGGTGCAGGTGTCCGAGAATGTGCCGGCGCAGTACGCGGGCCGGCAGGTGCCGAGCGCCAGTGCGTGGGCATTTGGCGGGGCCAAGGTGGGTGAGGCCAGCGACCTGTTCGACGGCGAGGATGGGTATTACGTCGCGCGATTGGACTCGCTCTCGGAAGGGGGCAAGACCTTCAATGCCGCGAAGGCGGCGGTTCGCGGTCGCGTTGCGCGGGACCGCGCCATCGAACGCTCCATTCCCGCGGCGAAGAGTCTTGCCACGGCGGCACGGAGTTCCTCGCTCGAGGCGGCCGCAGCGGCAGCCAAGCTCACGGTGATGCAGACCGGCATGGTGACGCGCGCTGGCGCGGCGCGGCAGTTCGGCACGCTCGGCGAGGCGGTTGGTTCTGCCTTCGTGGCGCCGCTGAATGAGGTGAACGGCCCGCTGCGTCAGGCAGACGGCGTGTTCGTCACCCGCACGGATGCGCGGCGGCCGAGTGACAAGACACGGTTCGAGGCAGAAAAGAAGGTCCTCCGCGGTCGGCGCGTGCAGCAGATGCGTGACCAGTGGATCCAGATGTATCTCGAGGACCTGAGGAAGAGCGCGGAGGTCAAGGACCGCCGAAAGGAGTTGAACGCGCAGCTGCGGAGACAGAGCACCACCTGAGACCAGTCCGTCGGTCTGACGGTTCGACTGTCTGACAGGACAACGAAGAAGGGCACACCGTACTGACGTCGGCGTGCCCTTTTCTGCATCCGGTCCAGGGCCGATCAGATCAGGCGCTTCGGCTCCGGGCGGACTTCATCCGCTACGTCTCGGCGCATGACCGGCTCCCCGGCAGGAAGACGCGGTTCGACACGGGGCTCGACGCGCGGCTCCGGTTCCGTGATGGAGCGCTCCACGTCGCCCACGTTCTTCTTGAATTCACGGATTCCCTTGCCGAACGAGGCGCTGATTTCCGGAATGCGCTTGGCGCCGAACAGGACGAGCACGATGACGAGGATGACCATCAACTCGCCCATACCGAGATTGCCGAACATGAATTCTCCTTAGAAAAGCGACCGGGCTATCAGATAGGCAATGAGCACGCCAAACAGGCTCAACAAACTCACGTCGAGCGCGACAGGGCCAAGGGAAAACTTCAGAATGACCAGATCCAGCGAAACGGGGCCAATGGACGGTTGCACGCCGGTGGTGAAGAACTCCTTCACCGCGCCCGCTGGAAGGAATTTGCGTGCCACCTGTGTCATGGCGCCGCCGACGACGAAACCGATGGCGAGCGTCACGGCATGGAACACCGGACGATGCCGTGAAGATCCGCGAGGTGCCATTAGGAGCGCCGGTCCATGACATAGAGGATAGCATCCGCGAGCGCCGTGCGCGCCTGCGTATCTGG
>JAYVNZ010000030.1:0-9654 GCA_043758185.1 Gemmatimonadaceae bacterium
GCGGTCGTGCGCACCGCGGCACTCGCGCCAATGCAGCAACGTGTGGAGGTCAGCGCTTCGTCCAGATCACGATCGTGCCGCACGGCGACCGGTATCTCATTGGTGCGCCGATCTGGCCTGGATAGAACTCCATTGCGCCGATGGTCGAAGGAGGGACGTCGTTGATGCGGTCGATTCGCACGTGGTCCACGACGATCACCGTGGGGCACGCGCCCGTGGTTCCTCCCCGCGCACTCACCACGCCTGCGCTCGCGCCCTGCCCGGTGACTCGAAAGCCTGGAATCGTCCACAGCAGCTCACTGGTGCTCTGGACGTGATACTCGCTGATTTCCCGTTCGTCGCGGAAATAGCCTGCCGTTGCTTCCCGCTTTCGGCTCTCGAACTCGGGATACCTGAGGCGTTGGGCAACGACAGCTACCGAGTCGAGCATGACGGCGCCCTCCAGCTCAACGTCGAGATGCGCCGCAACGCCACTCCGAAGGTCCACGGCTCGCCGCTCCACGCGATAGCCTAACAGCTTCACCTCGATGTCGTGCGTTCCCGCGGGCAGTGCGCTCAACAGGAACCGGCCGCTGTCGTCGGTTCGTACAGCCGACCCTCCGGCGACCATGCGCACCTGCGCACCCGCAACGGGTCGCCCAGCGTCTCTCCGCACAATACCGGTTAGCGATGCGGTGCCGACGAAGGCCGCCGGTGCCGTTGCGTTCGACGATGATCCGGCCACCGCTGCCACGAGCGGCTGCGACCCTGCAGCGCTGAACGTCAGGTTCCGCACAAGCACGCCCACGGCATCGTCGATCGTGAGGCGGAGCACCGAGCCAGCCCGGGTCGCATGCTGCACCTGGACCACCAGCCATTCGCCGGTCGGCACACCACACAGTCGAAATGCGCCAAGCGAGTCGGCTGTCGTCCGGGCGAGTCGCTCGCCCGACGTGGGCACGTGGGTGACGCTGTCGATGTCGAGCTCGGACCATGCCACCAGCACCGACGCGCCGGAGAGCGGACGGTCCGTGTCTGCATCCGACGCATGTCCCAGCAATGCGCCGGTGCGCGTAGGAAGATCAGCACCGGGACACGCAACAGCCCGCAACGTGCGGCCTGATGGAATGGCAAGTTCGACATGTGCGACTTGCCGAGCCACCACGGACACCTGCGTCGCCGGTGCGCCGTATTCGAGCGAATCGAGCAATGGACTGGCGAGGGCCAACGCGTAGCGCCCGGGATGCAGCGCCGCGAAACGAAAGCGTCCACGCGCGTCGGTGATCGCTACGAACTCGCTGTCGTCCTGCACGTCCATGCGGACCGCCTGCACACGACCGCCAACCAGCGGACGCAGGTGGATGCTGTCGGCGACCGTGCCTTCCACGGACCCTGTGCCGGCGCCCTGCGCCTGCAGCGTCAGGGGAATGCAGAGTATGATGCCAAGCGTCGCGAAGAGGCGCATGCGCTGGTGTTGAAGTTTTCGCCTACCGCCACTCGACCATAATCAGCGATACCCCCTGCCTCGGCAAGGCGAAACTCACACTTGCACTTCCACCCTGCACGGCAATGGTCATCGGAGTGCCCACCTGCTCGAGCTGTCCTGCCGCTTCGAGCTGTCGGTACTGTGCCCTCGACGGTGCCAGGGGCGCACCCATCCGCTTCCACGCGCTGTATGCATTGCTGTGCGTGTCGTCAATGCGGTAATGCGTCACGCGGGCCTCACCCGCCGCATGCGGCAGGCCGCTCACCGCCAAGCGCACGCCCGCGTCCGGCCCCGCCACATCGTCGTCGTGATAATGCCATACCATCACCGCGAGGGTGCCCGGTGCGAGACTCGCCAGTGCGGACACGTCAGGCGCGCCGCGCACGCCGTCGCGCATGATCGACTCCACCCCGGCGTCGCCCGAGCTCTCTACCGACACGCGCTGCCCAATGAGCTTCGCCATCATGCGGAACACGTTCAGCACCGGCAGGTCGATGCCGTTCGTCGCCAGCGCACGGAACCCCGCAAAGTACGGCTGGTCCTCGAACTCGAACGCCCACGTCAGGGCGCCTGCCAGGTTCACGCCGTGCTTCTCGGCCAGCAGGTGCTTGCGTGCGAATGCCGCTGCCGTGTAACTGCTGAACATCGTCCCGTTGCGATAGCCCAACTGCGGTCCCTGGCAGGCAGCGCAGCCGTCGGGATCGGATTCACCGATGATGATGGGCTTCGCGTGCAACTCCGGGAACGACGCGATGCGCGTGAACCCCTGGTCGATGGTCTTGAGTTGCTCGGCAAGACCCATCCGCACGTGGCCGTCCACGTACGTCGGCGCACCCTTGGCATGAAACGACACGAAGTCCATGGGCGTGCCTGTTGCACCAGTGGCGTAGTTGGTGCCCCGAAGGTTGTGCTCCAGGAAGGCCTGCATGAACGCGCCGCCACTGCCTGCCGCATCCGGCCCGCCCACGCGCGCCGTCGGCAATGCTCGGCGCACGGCCGAGATGGCGTAGTCGTGCAGCTTGAAGAACTCCTCGTGCGTGCCGTGCCAGTAGCCGATGTTCGGTTCGTTCCAGACTTCCCAGTACCACTGCTCCACCTCGGAGCGTCCGAACGTCTCGACGCAGTGCTTGACCCACTGGTAGACAAGCTCACCCCACTTCGCATAGTCTCCTGGCGGGTAGGACCACCCCGTGTAGACGTCGTCGTAGGGCAACCCCGGTCGCCACGCATGCTGGTACGGAATGGGATGCGACGACAGCGCCTCGGGCATGAACCCGATCTGCGCATACGGCTTGACATGATGCGCGAGATACGTCGCGAAGATGCGGTCGACGATCGTCCAGTCATAGACAGCGCGTCCTTGTGCATCCTCGGTATAGACGTTCGTGCTGCCCCACTTGAGGGCGGGGGTGCCGTCGCCGGTGACGAGCAGGCTGTGCGCGCGAAAGTAGACCTGCGGATCACCCAGCGCGCCGAGTTCACCCACCAGCTTCCGGCCATCCTTCATGGTGGCGTAATTCGGTTCGTCCGCACCGAAGAACCGGTAGATCGGCTTCAGCTCGCCCAACGTGCGCGACGCATCCACCTGAATGACGACGGGAAATGGCGCCGGCGCAGCACTGGTCTGCGCCACGGCGGCGGCTGGCGCCAGCCACGCCACCAGCAGGATTCTCGACATGCGGCGCGAGCCAGGACACCGGAGATTCCCGGCATCCTGGCTCGCTCCTGCATGATGCATGGTGCTCAATAGCCCGGGTTCTGCGTGAGGCTGGGGTTGAGGTCACGCTCGGACTGCGGAATCGGCCAGAGGTAGGCGCGCGCGGGGAAAGCGCGTGCGGAGGCTGGCTGCGCCGCGGTGATCCTCGTGCCCGATGCATTGATGTAATCGATGCCGGTCACTGCAGACGCGGGCATTACGGCTGCCGCGATCTTCCAGCGGCGGATGTCGAAGATACGCAATCCCTCGAACGCGAGTTCCGCGCGCCGCTCGTACCGCACGTCGGCTTCGGTGACGGCGGTGAGCGCCGGCATGCCGGCCCGGACGCGTACCAGGTTGATGGCCGCGAGCGCTGGCGCATCGGGCTGGCCGAGCGCCACCTTCGCCTCGGCGTACATGAGCAGCACGTCGGCATAGCGCATCAGCATCAGGTCAAGGCCGCCGTTCGCGCGATCC
This sequence comes from Gemmatimonadaceae bacterium, assembly GCA_043758185.1. GTDB lineage: Bacteria > Gemmatimonadota > Gemmatimonadetes > Gemmatimonadales > Gemmatimonadaceae > AG11. Next base: position 3,639 of record JAYVNZ010000030.1, read on the forward strand.
GCCTTGTCCGTGAGGTCGATGTACTTGCGGATGTTGAAGCCCGTGACGGAGACATTCTCGTTGCCGAGGTTGATGGCCTCCGGCCGTGACGAGAGCCCAACAGGCCGGGAGTCGAACGTCCCGCCGTCCCACGCGGCACCCGGATACAGGATGGTTGCCGCCATGCGCGGATCCCGGTTGTCGAACATCGTGCCGCCGGCATTCGGATAGGGCGCCGGGTTGTACAGCGGCGACGCCGCGATGGACTTGCCGTCCTTCATCTGGTAGGCATCGACAAGACTCCGGATGGGCACCACTCGCCCTGCGGCCGAGTTCGTGGGCGGCCCGTACTCGCCGAACACGTTGGTGTTCTGCCCGATGGCCTCAGCCGTCTTCGCATACCGGCGCGCGAAGATCACTTCCTTGTTGTTCTCTCCCGCATACGTGAACAGCTGGGCATAATCCGGGTGCAGGGAGAAGGCACCGCCGTCGATGACCTGCTTCGCCGCGTCCGCCGCCACCTGGAAGCGGCCGGCATACAGCGCCGCGCGCGCCTTGAAGGCGATGGCCGCCCATTTGGTGGCCCGACCCGCATCCGCGCCCGTGTAGGAGGCCGGCAACACCGCGGTGGCTGCGTCGAAGTCCGCGATGATCTGGTCGTACACCTTGGCCGAGGGCGTATTGGTCAACACCCGTGCCTCCGCGTCGGTCACTGGTACCAGCGGCATGGGTATGTCACCGAACAGGCTCACGAGCTGCAGGTACATCACGCCGCGAAGGAATTTCGCCTCGGCAACGTAGCGCGCCTTGCGCCCTGCGTCGATCTTGCCCGCAGGAATGCGATCGATGTTCGCAAGCAGGATGTTGGCGCGCGCCACGCCGTTGTAGTACTGCACCCACAGGCCGCGCGAATAACCGCTCTGCGGGTCGGCCGAGCCGTCTGTGAAGACGTAGCGGTTATCGAACTGCCTGTTCACCGCGCCGTTATCGGTGAGGCCATCGCCACCGATGACGTCGAACCAACCCGGAAGAACGCTGTACGTGCCCGAAACGAACAGACTCGCGTCTGCTTCCTGCGTCCAGAAGATCGCGTCGGACACGGTGGTGGGTGACACGACGTTGAGCAGCGTGTCCGCGGATTGGCATGCCACGAATGGCACCGTCAACACCAGCGCACCCATGAAGAGATATTTCGATGTCATCTTGTGGGAATGAGATGAGGACGGAGGCGTCGCGATCGCGTGCGTGCGCATCAGAAGCCCACACTCGTGCCGACGCTGAAATTGCGCGTCTGGTAGTAGTAGGTAGCGCGGGTCGACCCGGGGTTGGCTTCGTTGGGCACGATGCCCTTCAGGGGAGACCAGGTGTAGACATTCGTGCCGGCCACGTAGAACCGCAGACTGGACAGGCCGCCGCGCGATACGAGGCTGGCAGGCAGCGTGTATCCGAAGTTGAGGTTCTTCAGGCTGAGGTACTTCCCGTTGCGCACGTACCAGGAATTGGAGCCCGGCGCATTCTGGTTGTGATCGGAGCGAAAGACGAAGCGCGGCCACTTGGCGTTCGGGTTGTCGGGCGTCCACGCATCCAGCAGGTAGGTGGAAAAAAAGTTCTCCCAGGTTGGCCCCTCGATGAGCGCGCCATCGAGGAACACGTCCTGCTTCAGGACACCCTGCAACAGCACACTGGCGTCGAAGTTCTTCCACTGTGCGGATGAATTCGAGCCGAAGGTGTAGTGCGGTGTCCGGTCGCCGATGACCACCCGGTCATTCGCGTCGATTTTGTTGTCGCCATTCTGGTCCTGGTACTTCAGGTCGCCCGGGCCGGTCTTGGCGTTCTGCTTTGCCCACGCCGCCACTTCGGCGGCGTTCTGGAAGATGCCCACCGCCTTGATCCCGAAAATGGCGCCGATGGGCTCCCCCACGCGTCGGATCGACGGACCCACGCCGTCATTGTTGATCTGGTCACCACCCGGCAGGCTGGTAATCCGGTTCTTGTTGTTCGCGATATTGAAGCCGAAGCTGTAGTTGAACGAGTTCACGTTGCTGCGCCAGTTGACCGCGCCTTCCCAGCCCACGTTGCTCACGGCGGCCGCGTTCTGCGTGGGCGCCGTCTGCCCCACCAAGGTCGAGATCGGGACCTGGAGAAGGATGCCCGACGTTCGCTTGTTGTAGACATCGCCCGTAAACGAGAGCTTGCTGCCAAGCAACTCCACGTCCACGCCGCCATTGGTCTGCTCGGTGCTCTCCCACCCGATGTCCGGGTTGGCAATGCGGCCTGGTGTGGCGCCCGTGGACAGCACGTTACCGAAGCTGTAGTTGCCCGAGTTGAGGTTGATGGTCTGCTGAAACAGGTAGTCGCTGATCTGGTCGTTCCCGAGCCGGCCCCATGATCCACGCAGCTTCAGGTCATCGATGAACCCGGCATGGTTCCGGAAGAACGGCTCGTCGGAGACGCGCCACGCCACGGATGCCGAGGGGAAGTTGCCGTACTTGCGGTTCGGACCGAAGCGCGACGAGCCGTCTCGGCTGATGTCGCCCTCGAACAGGTACCTGTTCTTGTATCCGTAGTTCACGCGGCCGAACTCACGGACCAGGCGCGTGTTACTGGCGTTGCTGCCGGTGTTCTGGAACGTCACGTCGCCGTTGCCCGGAAGCTGCAGGTCGTTGTTGTACGCGCCGGCGCGGTTGGCGAACACGTTGTCGAACTCCTGCTGGCGCTGTTCGTAGCCGGTCAGCAGGTGAAACGCGTGATCGCCGTAGCTGCGCTCGAACTCACCGGTGAGCTGCGCGTCGGTATTGAAGTTCGTGTTGCGCGTATCAGTGGAGTTGGACCGGACGTTCGACATCTTGGCCACCGTCGGCGACACGACCTGGTCGTAGAAGGCGTAGCTCGGCTGGAAGTCGAGGTTGCGGTTGTCCTTGTTGTCTGCCTCGAACTGTGCGCCGAACTTGAGGCCGTTCTCGAGAGCATACTGCGCAAGCGTGTTCACCGACGTGGTGACCCACCGCTGCTTCACGTTGCCGTCTTCACGCAACTGCGCGAGCGGGTTGAATGCGCTCTTGCTCCAGCTGTACGACCCATCCGGGTACTGGGCGAGCGATGTCGGCGGCGTATCGTGCAGAACGCGGAACTGTGCATTGCCCTCACCGCGTGGACGCACGACCTTCTCGTCCATCAGCACCAGGTTGGCCTGGGCCGTCATGCGCTTGGAGATGTTGAAATTCGAATTGCCGCGCATCGTGTAGCGCTTGTAGTAATTCTCCGCGTTCAGGATGCCCTGCTGGTCGAAGTAGTTGCCCGAGAGCGACAGCGTGGCCAGGTCGTTGCCGCCCGACACGCGCAGCGTGTTGTCCGCCATCGGCGCCGTCTTGTAGATCAGGCCCAGCCAGTTGGTATTGGGATACTTCACGGGGTCCAGGCCCAGCGCCGTGGAGTCGATGTAGCCAGCCGTGTATTTCGGTGCCTGCCCGGAGTTGACGTACACCTGGTTCACGGTGTTCAACTCGGTGCGGATGTCCACGCGCTGCGGCGTGTCCTGCGCCTTCTGCGTGGCCACGTAGCCGTCGTACGTGATCTTGAGTCCACCCGTGTTCTTGCCGCGCCGGGTCTTCACAATCATCACGCCATTGGCAGCGCGTGCGCCGTAGATGGCGGCCGAGGCGGCATCCTTGAGCACGGAGACGCTCTCGATGTCGAGCGGATCGAGGTTGTTGATGTCGCCTACCACGCCATCAACGAGGATCAGCGCGCCATTGTTGCCAAGGGTACCGGTGCCGCGAATGCGAATCTGGGCGCCGTCATTACCAGGCCGTCCGCCGAAATCCTGCACCGTGACGCCCGGGAAGTATCCCTGGAGTCCCTTGGTGATGTTCGACACGGGACGCTTCGTGATCTCGTCGCCACCAATGACCTCTGTGGCGCCCGTCACGTTGGCCTTGACCTGCGTGCCGTACCCGGTGGACACCACCACGCGCTCGAGTTCCAGCGCGGAATGCGCCAGGCGGAAGTTGATGGTGACCGTCTGGCCAGCCACCACCGTCACGGCCTGCAGCTGCTCGCGATAGCCGAGCACGCGGGCCTGCAGCGTGCGCGCACCGGCCGGCACGCCGCCAAGGATGAATCGCCCGTTGGCGTTGCTACCGGTGGCTTGCGCGCCGCCAACCACGCTGATGCGCACGTTGGCGATGGGGGACCCGGCGGAATCGGCGACCGAGCCGCTGACGATTCCGGTTCCCTGCGCGACGGCCGCGGCTGGCAGCGACAGCAGCGCGATCGCGCGCAGCGTCAGTGACCAGCGTTGGGACAAGCGTGAAGCGGACATGCGTACCTCAGGAGATGGTAGGAATCGAGGTCGTGCAGAGGACGGGCGGGGCGACGAGACCGTGGCAAAAACTGGCCTGAAATCGAGTGGCGAGGACGAGGATGCAGATGTCTCGCGCTTTTGTCCTTCCGTGAAACAATATGGGTAGGACCCAGCGCGCAAGAGCCAGCAAAACCGCCATTCGTGCACGTTTGTGCGAGATCATGCATCAGTGCCACGGGGGTCACCCAGGCGATTTGTTCTCACGCAGTACGAATAGTCCTCAGGACCTCGGAGCGCGCGCGCGCGTCACTCATCAGTCCCGCGTTTCCCCCGCGCTTATGAGGAGGCGTTTTCCTCCAGCAATTCGCTCAAACCGGCCATGCGCAACAGCGGTGCATAGCGTGGGTCCGCCGCCAACCCCCGTCGGTCGAAGAGAAAATCAGTCAGCACGCGCCGCAGTCGGCCCGGCCGACGGTGATATCCGCGCTCGATCCAGTCCATCGCCGAGCGCCATTCGCCGAGCTCTGCGTAGCAGGTGATCACCTGGTCAGCCAGCTGGCGGCTTGTGCCATTCTCGCCGAAGGGATCTTCGCGCGCCGCGCGTTCCAGGAACGACACAAGCTCGCGCCGCACGTCGAGCTCGCGCGCCATCGCGTACCCCACGCGCACCACGTCGTCATCAAGCGAGACGAGACGGTCCGCGAGCGCGCGATGCCCCAGCCACGCCCGACGCGCGGCCAGCGCCTCATCAACCCGGCCCCCGCGGTGACAGGCGATCTCCAGTCGCTCCAGCGCCACGTCATATGGCGGATTGAGGCGGAGGGCGGTGCGCAGGTTCGGAATAGCCTCCTCGAAGCGCCCGGCCGCGATCAGGATGTCGCCCAGCGCATTGTGCTGGGCAGCCACATCGGGTGCAAGCGCGGACGCGATGCGCATCTCCTCCACCGCTTCCTCCACCCTGCCCGCAATCTTGAGCCAGGATCCGTAGAAGCGGCGCACAATGCTGATATCGGGACCCAGCTCGCGCGCGCGCCGCATCTCCTTGCCAGCGCCCTCGAAGTCATCCTCCCAGTACAGCATCATCACGCCAATGGAGCTGTGAACCTCCGCCACATCGTCATCCCCCGCGAGGGCCTGGTAGCGGTAGGCTCGAGCCTCGGCGATTGCGGCATCATAGTCGCGAAACCCACGGTATCCCATCACATGCACGGTGTCCGCGAGTCCGACAAGCCCCAGCAGGTTGCGGGGATCCAGCGCGCGGGCGCGCATGAAGTACATGTGCGCGAGTTCGAGCTTTTCGCGGGCGCCTGCACCGCCAGTCATGCCGCGCTGCCAGTACGAGCGCCCTTCGTTGTACGCCGCCATCGACTCCGCGCTGTACGTCACCCGACGCGAGGCGCTCGGCGCCGCAATGTCTGGCGCCGGAAGGGGCACGCCCGCCAGGCGGCGCAATGCATCCAGCAGCGCCGCCGCAGAAGCAGGGCGCTCGTCGGGATCCTTGGCGAGCAGCCCGGCAACCAGGGCGCCGAGGTCGGGCGACACGGTGGGCGCATGCGTGGCAAGATCAGGAATGGGCGCCGTCATGTGCTGGGCGAGTACTGCCATGGCTGATGCCCCGCGATAGGGTGGGACGCCGGAGAGCATTTCGTACAGCAAGCAACCCAGGCTGTACAAGTCGCTCCGGGCGTCGACCGTGTCCGCAGCGCCCTGCTCTGGGCTCATGTACGCCAGTGT
>JAYVNZ010000031.1:0-2385 GCA_043758185.1 Gemmatimonadaceae bacterium
GCGATCATCATTGCCAGCGTCGCAATGAACGGCTGGATGCGCGCCCGGGTGATGAGGATGCCGTTCACCAGGCCCAGCCCCGTTGCCGCCAGCGTACCCGCAACGACGGACGCGATCACGCCGTGAGCCGACACCATCGAGGCAGCCACGCCTGACACCGCGAGCTGTGCGCCCACGGACAGGTCGATACCGCCGGTGAGGATCACGAACGTCATGCCCAGCGCGACCAGCCCCAGCATGCTGTTCTGGCGCAGCACATTCGAGATGTTTTCCACGCTGAGAAACGCCTCGTAGCGCGCCACGCCCACAACGCACGCCGCGAGCAGCGCGACAACGGCGCCATGCCGCTGCAGCAACGCACCGGTGCGCAATGCGCGCGCTGCGAACGTCGTCATGCGCGCGCGGGGCGCTGGAGATAGACCGCCACCAGGATGATCAGGGCCTTGAGCGCCAGCGACCATGCGTAGGGCACCAGCAGCATGTTGAAGCTGGTGGCTATCACCTGCATGAGCAGCGCACCCACAACGGTACCGCCAATCGTGGCGCGACCGCCCGCGAGTGCGGTGCCGCCAACCACAACAGCCGCGATGGCGTCGAGCTCCATGTTCTGCCCGATCTTCGCCGCATCGCTCGCGCCGAGTCGAGCAGCGACAATGAGGCCCGCGATCGCGGACAGGCCTGCACTCGCGACGTACACCAGCACGATCGTGCGTCTCGCAGGCACGCCGGCAAGGCGCGCTGCCGCGCGATTACCCCCCACCGCCAGCACGTAGCGACCGAACGCCGTCGCGCGCAGCACGAACGCCGCGCCCGCGACCACTACGACGGCAATCATTACCTGCGCTGGAATGGGGCCGATGCTGCCGCGCCCGACCGCCAGGAACGCGGCGTCACTGACGGTCACGAGTTCACCGTCGCGACTGATGATCTGCGCCACGCCCCGACCGGCGATGAGCGTTGCCAGTGTGACCACGATGGGCTGCACCCGCAGCGATGCAATGAGGCCGCCATTCAGCGCGCCCACGAGGCAGCCGCCAATCACCGCGGCCACCATGGCCACGAGCGGTCCCCTGCCTATCAGCACCGCCCCAATCGCCCCGGAGATCGCCATCGTGGAGCCCACGGACAGATCCACGCCGCCGGTGGCGATCACGAAAGTCATCCCTACCGCGGCGAGCAGCACGGGCGACACCTGGAGCAGCACGTTCCACAGGTTGCCCGCCGAGGCGAAGTGTGGAGTGGCTATCGCGTTTCCGACCACCAGTATCGCCAGCGCAGCTGCGGCCGCGTACTCGGGCCCGTGCACTCGCGCGTTGAACCTCACGCGCCTTCCTCCGCCATCGCGTGCACGATCGCCGCCTCCGAAATCGCATCGCCGCGCAGCTCCGCCACACTGCGCCCGCTCCGCAGTACCACGACCCGCGCACATCCTTCCACGAGTTCCTCGAGCTCCGACGAGATCATCAGGATGCCCATCCCCGCCGCGGCCATCTCGTTCACGAGTCGCTGGATCTCGCCCTTCGCACCAATGTCGATGCCCCGCGTTGGCTCATCGAGAATCAACAGGCGCGGCTCCATGCAGAGCCAGCGCGCCAGCAGCACCTTCTGCTGGTTGCCGCCGGACAGCTCGGACATCCGCTGGTCTGCGCCCGTGGTCTTGATGGCGAGTTCGCGCATGAACCGGTCGACGAGTGCCGCCTGTCGCTTGCGCGACACCACGCCGAATCGCGTAAGACCCTTCAACGCGGCGAGCGTCAGATTCTCGCGCACCGACAAGTCCGGAATGATTCCCTCCGCCTTTCGGTCCTCCGACACGAAACCCACGCCCGCATCGATCGCCTCATGAGGGTGCGCCGGCGCGAACGGCGCGCCGTCGAGCGTCGTGGAGCCGGAGGCCTGCGGCACGTCGCCAAAGATCGTCCGCGCTGTTTCCGTGCGTCCTGATCCCAACAACCCCGCCAGTCCCACGATCTCGCCTCGGCCGACCTCCACACTCACGTCGGCCAGCATCGCGCCGCCGCCAAGATGGGACGCCGCAAGCAGTGGCGCAGGGCCCACTCCGTGAGTGGCCGCGCTGGCGTGCTTGAACGCCGTGCTGCCTTCTCGCAGTGACTCCCTGGACTTGCCCAGCATCGCGCACACAAGGTCCATCCGCTCGAGCGACGCCAGCGGCTGTGTGGTGACGCGCCGTCCGTCGCGCAGCACCGTCACGCGATCGCACACGGCGTACAGCTCCTCGAACCGGTGGCTGATGTAGATGATGCCCGTGCCGCGCGCCTTCAACCGCCCGATGAGGCCGTACAGGATCGCCACCTCGTGCATCGGCAGCGAACTCGTCGGTTCATCCAGCACCAGAACCTGTGCGCCGAGCGAGACGCCGCGTAC
>JAYVNZ010000032.1:0-7844 GCA_043758185.1 Gemmatimonadaceae bacterium
AGCACGGACGTTGAGCCCGTGCGTCCAAAACCTGCCGCCGTCGCAACAGGGAACTCGTTCGTTTCAGTCATGGCGCACTGCTAAAAGCAGTTTCCTTGCCACGTACACCGGCGAGCTCATCAACCCAGACCGCGCCCGCCTGCCAAACTGCCTGCGGGCGACGGTCTGCACGCTGACTACTCGGCGTCGATATTCACCGACGACTCGGCGAGGGTGGTGAGGTCGAGGTCCGTCTGCTGCTCTTCGTCCAGCGTGGTCTGGAGCAGTTGGGCCTGGCTCTCATAGCCCAACGTGCGCGCCCAGGTGCGGCACGTGCCGTAGCCGGCCATCTCGTAATGCTCGACGTGCTGGGCCGCGGAAATGAGCCCCGCATCCAGCACATCAGGCTCAGGCTTCTCGTTCATGAGATCCTTGCCCTCCTGAATCAGCCCTTCCATTCCGACGCACTTCTTTCCGCGCGGACTCTCACCGAGCTCGCGACAGATTCGCTCGAGTCGCGCGACGTGCACTCGCGTCTGCTTTTCGTGCTTGGTGAACGCTTTCTTCAGCTTGGGGTGCGTGGCCGCCTTGATCATGCGCGGCAATGCCTTGAGGATCTGATTCTCGGCGCTCCAGAGATCCTTGATCTCCTCGACGTAAAGCTCCTGAAGGGATTCCATCTCCATGATCGTGCTCCGCGTGGTGGAGGTGCGTGGTGTGACCAGAGGTTGTTCTACAGGAAAAGGCAAACGATATGCCTGTGACGCACGTGCTGCCGGACGATGGACGGACCTGCGCGCTGCACGCAGGCAGGTGCTGCCGGCGCAGGCAGGCGCCTGCGCGCTCTGCAATCCTGCAGCACTGCGCTAGTTTCGCTGAAGCTTCTTGCACGCCGTGCTCTCCGGGGATGACTCCATGACGCTTCGATTGTACCTGTTGCGGCACGGCCAGACCGCAATGAGCCTTGCCAACGTGTTCTGCGGACGAGGGCTGGACCCCGCGCTCACGAATGAGGGGGTGGTGATGGCCAACGCATTCGCGGCCACATACCGTGATCAGCCCTGGACCGCCATCTACTCCAGTCCCCTCAAGCGCGCGATCGATACGGCGACCCCACTCGCAGCGGCGAAGGGCGTGGCCGTCGTGCAGCGGGAAGAACTCGCGGAAATCGACTATGGCCAGTGGGACGGCCTCACGGCAGGTGAAGTTGCACACAGGTGGCATGACGAGCACGAACGGTGGACCGCCGACCCTGCATGGAATCCGCCCACGGGCGGTGAGACAGCGATCGCGCTCTCCCAGCGCATGACGAACGTGATCGAGGAGATCTCTGGATCGCACATGGATGGGAATGTGCTGGTGGTGTCGCACAAGGCATCCATCCGTGTATTGCTCTGCGCGCTGCTGGGGGTGGACGTTGGACGCTTCCGCTATCGATTCGGGTGCCCGGTGGGGTCTGTTTCCATCGTCGAGTTCGGCGACCATGGGCCACTGGCCACCGCCGTTGCCGACCGTTCACACCTGGATGCCCGACTCCGAGGCCTCGAGGGCACATGAGCGGGAACGTGCTCCCCTAGCATCGAACGGCAGACCGCCTTAACCTTCGCGCGACTTCACACTACTCCGCGAGGCTGCATGGCGACGAAACTGGACAAGGCGATCAAGCGCGAACTGGTACAGGGCGACAAGACCTATACGGTCACGATTGCTCCCGACGGGCTCAAGGTGGTGGAGAAGGGCAAGCGCAACGGTCGCGAGCTCTCCTGGCCCTCGATCATCAGTGGCGAGTCCACCCCGGGCGACAAGCCTGAGTGATCTCCACCGGCGGACGACGGGGTTACTGACTGGTGCGATGCAGCATGGCCTGCAGCCGTGCCTGCACCACCGGCCATTCCCCATCCAGGATCGAGAAGTACACCGAGTCCCTGTTCGATCCATCGGAATTGATCATATGCTGCCGCAGCGTCCCCTCCTCGGTGGCGCCGATGCGCAGCATTGCGTTGCGCGAACGCACGTTGAGTGCTGACGTTTTCAGCTCCACGCGACGACAGCCGAGTGTATCGAAGGCATGCCGCAACATCAGCAGCTTTGCCTCGGTATTCACGGCGGTACGCTGCCACGCCGGAGCAATCCATGTCCAGCCGATTTCCACCCGGCGGTGCGCAGGGGTGATGTTACCGAAGCGTGTACTCCCGAGCACGCGCCCGGTGGCTCGCTCCACGGTAGCGAACGGAAGCGACACGCCAGCTCGCTGTTCGGCGAGCGCCTCTTCTATATAGGCGCGCATGTCGGCCGGGGTCTGCACGCGGATAGTGGTGAGCGCCCAGAGCGAGGGGTCGAGCCCCACTTCGCTCAACGCCTCGTGATGCTCGAGTCGCAGGGGCTCCAGTCGAACCACCTCCCCCTCGAGCACGACCGGGGCGAGGTCCATCGCGCTAGCCAACGGAATGCCCGGCAGGTGGAAGGAGGGCCGCAATCCGGTTTGCCCGCTCCCTGTGCCGACCGCCCAGGAGCTCGAACTTGGCTGCCGTCGCGAGGTCGCCCGAGGCGCGGTTCTGTGCGGACATGACTGCGCAGTAGTCGCTGACCTCCGCCTCGTCGTTCACGTCCTGCTGCGTGAACCCGAACGGCTGCTCATACAGCAGAAGGGCCGCGATGGCGTGGGTGGAGAAGGGGAGTGTACCGAACTGCTCCCTCAAGTGGGCCAATCCGTCTTGCTGTCCGAGCACCCCGTTCCACTCGGAGGCGGACAGGGCGGGGGCGTGTTCGTCAGGCATGTGGGCAACGGTATGTGAAACCAGCAAGGCGCAGGACGTCGCTCAACTTGGTCGAGCGGAGGGGGCGATGCAATCAGTCTCGCTCGCGCCATTTTGCAGGTCTCCTTGCGCGCGCGGTCCGGCGCATGCATTTGAAGCGAAACGATTCATGCCAGGTCCCATCCAAGCCATCCGTACGTGAAAATTCTCGTGATCGACATCGGCGGCTCGCACGTGAAGCTGCTCGCCACCGGCAAGAGAACCCCCTTGCGACTTCCGTCCGGTCCCAGCCTCACCCCGCAACTCATGGTGGCCGAGGTCCTTGGAGCCACGACGGAGTGGTCGTACGAGGCCGTATCCATTGGCTATCCCGGCCCGGTGGTGGATGACAAGCCTGTGGCCGAACCGGTCAACCTGGCGCACGGCTGGGTCGGCTTCGACTTTGCGGCCGCCTTCCACCGGCCTGTCAAGGTGGTCAACGACGCCGCCATGCAGGCACTCGGGAGCTATGATGGCGGCCGCATGCTGTTCATGGGGCTGGGGACAGGACTGGGCATGACGCTCGTGCGCGATGGCGTCGCCATCCCGCTGGAGACCGCGCACCTGCCCTATCGCAAGGGCCGCAGCTTCGAGGATTATCTTGGCGAACGCGGACTCAAGCGCCTTGGTGTGAAGAAGTGGCGCCATCACCTCGCGCAGGTGGTGGAGATGTTTCTCTCCGCCCTCACGTCGGATTACGTGGTGCTCGGCGGGGGCAACGTTCGCCTGCTGGACGAGTTGCCCGAAAATACGCGGCGGGGCAGTAACCTGCATGCGTTTCGCGGCGGCTATCGCCTGTGGCAAAAGCGGGCACGTCTCACATGAGTGGATCTCACCCTGAGTCCGCTCGTTATCCCGCTCTGGGACCGGGTGTCGAGCCGCGATGGACGTCGAGCGCCAAGTCGGGTGTGGGCACTGCCCTGGACGGTCGAAGCCACGTCTGGTTCACCATATCGCACGGCATCGTGGACGAGGTCTACTATCCGCGCGTGGACCAGGCCAATACCCGCGACCTCGGATTGCTCGTTACGGCACACGGAGGATTCTTCTCGGAAGAAAAGCGGGATACGACGAGCGAGGTGCATCTCATTGCGCCGGGTGTACCTGGGTATCGACTGGTCAATCGATGCGTGCACGGTCGGTACGAAATCGAGAAGACGGTCATCACGGACCCGGAACGCGACGTCTTGATGCAGCGCATCAGGTTTCGTGCGCTGCAGGGCCGGCTGGAGGACTACCGCATCTTTGCCCTTCTCGCGCCTCACGTGTGCAATCAGGGCTACGGGAACGACGGGTGGGCGGAGCACTACAAGGGCGTTCCAATGCTGTTTGCGCGCCGCGAGCAGGTAGCCCTCGCGCTTGCGTGTGACGTGGGCTGGAGTGCGATGAGTTGTGGATACGTTGGCGTGAATGACGGATGGCGCCAGGTGAAGACTGACGGCTACCTCACCGAGCCATGCCAGGAGGTCCGCGATGGCAACATCGCCCTCACGGGCGAAGTGAACATCGCCGCGTGCCCGCGGATGGAGGACGCTGTCGCGGAGTTCGTCCTCGTGCTCGCCTTCGGCCTCGGGCCCGCCGAGGCTGCGCAGCGCGGCCGCATGTCGCTCGCGTCGTCGTTCGAGCGGGTCCAGGCGTCATACATTCGCGAGTGGGCGCGTTTTCACGAGCATACCATTGGTCCGCGCGCAGAGGGGCACGACGCAACGATGCCGGAGCAATCACGCCAGTCAGCCGCGCGTGAGCTGGCAGCGCATGCGCACGGCAGCACGCACGCGCATGCGGTTACGGCCAAGCGCGTGAAAGGGGAGCGCAGAAAACGGACACCGGTGCACATGCCGGACAGTGTGCTCGACTTGTATCGCATGAGCGCGGCCATCCTGGCAATTCACGAGGACAAGCGGGCGTCCGGCGCCATGATTGCCAGCCTCTCGATACCATGGGGCAACACCAAGAGTGACCACGAGCTTGGCGGATATCACCTCGTGTGGCCGCGCGATCTCGTGAACAGCGCAGGCGCGCTCATCGCCCTGGGGCACAACATGCTGGCGCGGCGCACGCTCCGGTACCTCATGAGCACCCAGGAGGCAGACGGCCGCTGGGCGCAGAATCTCTGGCTGGATGGCACGCCCTACTGGACCGGCCTCCAGATGGACGAGATCGCATTTCCGATTCTCTTCGCCGAGATGCTCCGCCGCGAAGGCAAGCTCGAAGACCTGGATCCGTATCCCATGATCCGGAGTGCGGCTGCTTTCCTCCTGCGCCACGGCCCCGTGACAGGGCAGGATCGGTGGGAGGAGAATGGCGGATACTCCGTGTTTACCCTGGCGGTGGAGGTGGCCGCCATGCTGGTGGCGGCGGAATTCGCCGATCGCCATGGCGAGCCGGCGCTGGGCACCGTGCTGCGTGAAACGGCGGACGCGTGGAATGCACGCATCGAGGAGTGGACGTACGTGCGTGACACAGAGATGGCGCGCAGTGTTGGTGTTGAAGGGTATTACGTGCGCGTTGCGCCTGATGATGTCGCCGACGCCGCGCCCAGCTCCGGCGGCATCATACCCATCAAGAATCGCTTCGGTGACCAGGGCTGGGCGCGTTATGCGGAGATCGTGAGTCCGGATGCACTGGCGCTCGTCCGCTTCGGACTTCGCGATCCGAACGACCCCCGCATCGTGAACACGGTGCGCGTGATCGACAAGACGCTCCGCGCACAGACGGCCACCGGGCCGGCATGGTACCGGTACAATCGTGATGGCTATGGCGAAAAGGAGGACGGTGCGCCTTTCGATGGCACCGGTGTAGGCCGCCCATGGCCGCTGCTCGCCGGTGAGCGGGCGCATTATGAACTCGCCGCCGGACGTCCCGAGGTCGCCATGCAACTCCTCGGAGTCATGCGCGCGCAAGCGAGCGACGGGGGCATGCTGCCGGAGCAGGTCTGGGATGGCCCCGACCTGCCCGAGTTCGAGCTGGTGAGCGGTCGTGCGACCGGAGGGGCGATGCCGCTGGTCTGGGCGCATGCGGAATATGCGAAGCTCGTCCGATCGCTCCATGATGGACGCATCTTCGACATGCCGCAGCAGCCCTACGAACGGTACGTGCGCGCGCGCGCTGGGTGCGACATCACGCTCTGGGCGGCGCACTGCCGGGCGCCAACCATGCCAGTCGGCAATCGCCTGCGGATACAAACGCAGGGAGCGGCCGCGGTACGCTGGATTGCGGAGGGAAGCGCACCTGAGGAAGTGGGTGGTCGCGACACCACGGTCGGCGCGTGGATCACCGACCTCGATACGGTGCGACTACCGGCGGGAGCGACGATCCAGTTCGCACTCCAGGCGCGCGGTGAGTCCGCCTGGAGTGACGTTCACGAGGTGCGCGTGGTGAGCTGACGTCCGCGCGCCTCGTGATGCTTCACAATCAGAAGGTGCGACTCTCACCGGGCTTCATCACCTGCAGTCGCTTGTCACCGGCAAAGCCCGCGCGGACCTGTGCCTCTGTCGCCAGACCCGGGAAGGTGCCGTAGTGCATGGGAACGATCACCTGCGGCTTGAAGTACTTCGCGATCTCGCGTCGGGCATCAGCAGGGCCCTGCGTATAGGGCCCACCACCCGTGCCGATCACCACGATGTTCGGGTGGTATATCTCCTGGATGAGCGCCATGTCGCCGAACAACCACGTGTCGCCCGTGTGATAGAGCGTGCGCCCATCCGCGAACTCGAGCACGAACCCCACCGGCCGTCCACCCGGATCGCTGGAGTGCATGGCAGGCACGATGTGCACCGTCACGTCACCCACCTTGAATGTGCCACCCACGTTCCCACCCATCGCCTGCTTCTCCGGCAACCCGAGGGTGTTGACCCACTCGTACGCGGAAATCACCATGGCGCCAGACGAGACGGCAATGGCCTTGGCGTCGAGGGCGTGATCCGAATGCGAGTGCGTGACGAGAATTGCCGCAGGCTTGTACCGTGATAATCCCTTGAGCGAGTCCGGCGTCGCCGGATTGCCGCTGAGAAACGGATCGATGAGGATGCGGGTACCCCCGGAGGACGTCACCTCGAAAGCCGCGTGACCAAGCCACTGGACCGTAATGGGCCGGTGCGCCACGTGCGCGTCCTGTGCCAATGACGGGCTGGGCGACACGAGCGAGGTCGCGACGGCGACCGCGCCAGCGAAGCGAACAAGCGTATTGAACATGAAGCATCTCCCAATGGTTGCAGTGAACGACTGAGGGGATAACCGCGAGTGGGGGCCGCAAGTTCCTCGCTGGCGCATGACGCGCGAGCGCCCGCGCTACTCGAATCGCTGGCGGAGACCGGTCAGTAGCGCAGGAATGAAACCCCCGAATGCCCCATTGCTCATCACCAGGACCACATCGCCCGCCACCGCTTCCGCGATCACCTGATGCACCAGCACGTCCGTATCGGGCGACGCAACGGCATCGATCCCCTTAGACCGCAATGCCGTCACAACCGCCCCGATGTCGAGTTGCTCCTCGATCGGCACCTTGTCGTGAGGCTCCGGTACGCGGATCGACGCACGCGACGCGCCATCGAACGCGGTCGTATACTCGAGCTGGTGGATATTGCGACGGCTGGTGTTGGAGCGCGGCTCGAACACCGCCCACAACCTGCGTGTCACGTACCGCTGGCGAATACCGACGATGGTTTCGCGAACAGCCGTGGGATGGTGGGCAAAGTCGTCGATGACCAGCACGCCCCCAATCTCCCCGCGGATCTCCTGCCGGCGCTTGACCCCCTGAAACGATGCAAATCCGGCGCGCACCTGATCGGCCCCGAGGCCCAGGGCACGCACTGCGGCGTACACACCGACGGCGTTCTCGACATTGTGGTTGCCGGACATGGGGAGCAGGAACTCCCCGGCATCGCCAGCGGGCTCGCGAATCACGAAACGGGCGCCCTCGGGGCCGAACTGTAACTGCTCCGCTGCGTAGTCAGCCGCTCCATGCGCGGAATAGGTGGCCACGGAACCACGACACGAGCGCCGAGCGATCGCGACGGCGTTGGGATAGGAGGCAGAGACGGCGAGAAAGCCGTCTTCCGGAATGGTTGC
>JAYVNZ010000033.1:0-3167 GCA_043758185.1 Gemmatimonadaceae bacterium
CCGCAGAGCCGGCCGGCGCCTGAGTCGCGCGGCACGTTGTACGCACTCGACCTCGACTCGCGCGCCGTCCTCTGGTCGTTCACTCGACCAACGGCAGAGAAGAACTGGTCGTTCGGTTCCGTGACTCCGGTGAACGATGGCCTGTGGGTCGATTCGTACAAGGCATTGGTGAAGCTGCAGCCCTGACGCGCAACCTGGTTTCCCGCCGTGCGCAGCCAGGGCCTTACGACGACCGAGTTTCCGTCTTGGGGCGCCAGGAAATGCGACTAAGGGGCCTGTCGCATTTCCGCACCCAATTGTAGCTTCGCCCGCATCCGGAGCGGCTCGGCAGCCGACCGGAGACTCAACTCGTTCCCCTTCGAGGCATTTTCATGCGTCATCTATTTTCCCCCCTGACAGCACGACGGTCGGCACTCGCCGCGAGCCTGCTCTTGCCCTCCATGCCGCTTGCGGCCCAGCAGCCTGTGACCGCGTCCAGGCTCACCAGCGTGGAAGGCATCACCGAACACTCGCTCCCGAATGGTTTGCATTTCCTGCTCTTTCCCGACGCGTCGAAGCCCACGGCCACGGTGAACATCACGTACCTCGTGGGATCGCGAAACGAGGGATACGGCGAGTCCGGAATGGCGCACCTGCTGGAGCACATGGCGTTCAAGGGCACGCCGAAGCATCCCAACATCCCGCAGGAACTCACGGATCACGGCACCCGCCCCAACGGCACCACCTGGTACGATCGCACGAATTACTTCGAGACGGTACCGGCCACCGATCGCGACATCACGTGGGCACTCGAACTGGAAGCCGATCGGATGGTGAACAGCTTCATCGCGAAGAAGGCGCTGGAGAGCGAGTTCTCCGTCGTGCGCAACGAATTCGAGTCTGGCGAGAACTCGCCATTCCGGGTGCTGCTGGAGCGCGTGGTCGCCACGGCCTACCTGTGGCATGGCTACGGCCGGTCCACCATCGGGTCCAAGGAGGATATCGAAAGCGTTCCGATCGAACGCCTCAAGGCGTTCTACCAGAAGTACTACCAGCCGGACAACGCCGTGCTTGTGGTGGCGGGCAAGATCGATCCCGAGAAGACGCTGCGCCTTGTCGAGCGGATCTACGGCGCCATACCGCGGCCGGTCCGCTCGCTGGACAAGGGGAATATCCTGTACAGGACCTACACCGTGGAGCCTACGCAGGATGGCGAGCGCTTCGTCACTCTGCGGCGTATCGGCGATGCGCCGCTCGTGATGGCCGGCTACCACGTTCCGGCTGGATCCCACCCCGACTTTGCGGCGGTTGATGTGCTGGCCGAGGTACTCGGGAACGAGCCGTCGGGGCGGTTGTACAAGGCGCTCGTCGACTCGAAGACCGCGGCCAGCATTGGCGCATTCGCATTCCAGTTGCGCGAGCCGGGCATGCTGATGACGTATGCACAACTCCGGAACGGCGGCGCGGTGGACTCGGCGCGCGCTGCGCTGGAGCACACAATGGACGCAGCGGCGAGTGCGCCGGTGTCCGCGGAAGAAGTCGTGCGCGGCAAGGCGTCCCTGCTCTCGGGTATCGACCTCCTGCTGGCCAACTCGGAGCGCGTGGGCTTCGCGCTGAGTGAGTGGGCCTCCATGGGCGACTGGCGGTTGATCTTCCTGCACCGCGATCGGGTAGCGGCGGTGACGCCGGCGGATGTGCAGCGTGTCGCGGCGGCGTACCTGAAGCCATCGAACAGGACCGCCGGCATCTTCCTGCCCACCGAGCAGCCGGATCGCACGACCGTCCCGCAGGCCGGCCCCGTGGAGCAGATGGTTGCCGGCTACAAGGGCAAGGCACTCGCGCAGGCAGGCGAGGCATTCGATGCGTCACCCGCGAACATCGACACGCGCACCCGGCACTTAACACTCACCAATGGCCTGCACCTCTCCCTGCTACCCAAGCGCACCCGGGGGGCAGCGGTGCGTGCGCAGTTGTCGCTTCGATACGGCACCGCCACTTCGCTGACAGGCACGTCCACGGTGAACTCGCTGATGCAGGAGTTGCTGTCGCGCGGCACCACGGGGTTGACCCGCCAGCAGGTGAGTGACTCGCTCGACAAGCTCAAGGCGCGTGTCTCCATCGGAGGCAGCGGCAATGCGGTGTCGGCCAACATCGAAACCACGCATGACGCGTTGCCCGCGGTGCTCGCACTGGTGGCGAGCGAGCTCAAGACGCCGCGGTTCGAAGCATCGGAACTGGACAAGTTGAAGCAGGAGCAGATTGCGCAACTCGAAGCCGTCAAGAGTGAGCCACAGATCAAGGCCAGCGTGGCCGCGCAGCGCCGCATGACTCCGTACCCGAAGGGCCACCCGTCGTATGCCATGACGCCGGAGGAGCAGATCGCGGAGATCGGCACCGTGACGATCGAGCAAATCCGGAAGTTCCACCAGGATTTTCTGGGTGCCTCCCATGCGGACGTCGCGGTTGTGGGCGACATGAATGCCGATTCCACCGCCGCGCTCGTGCGCACGCTGCTCGGCGACTGGAAGAACGCGCAGCCCTTCGAGCGCGTGGTGCGCATCGCCCCGGTGATCGATTCGGCCACCATCGCCATCGAGACGCCCGACAAGGCCAACGCGTTCATCGCTGCCGTGCAGAACGTGTCGCTGCGCGATGACGACCCCGACTATCCCGCGATGGCGCTGGCCAACTTCATCCTCGGTGGCGGCTTCATCAACTCGCGCCTTGCCACACGGTTGCGGCAGCAGGAGGGCATCAGCTACGGCGTGGGGTCGTCACTCAGCGTGGCGTCGCTCGACCGGGCGGGCACGTTCAGCGTGATGGCGATCTACAATCCAACGAATGTTGACCGATTGGTCACCGCAATGCACGAGGAGCTCGACAAGGCGCTCAAGAGCGGCTTCACGGCCAAGGAAGTGGACGCGGCGAAACCCGGATTGCTCCAGCAGCGGCTGCAGTCGCGGGCGAACGACGGCGAGCTGGTGAACACCCTGATTGCGCGACGGTTCGCGGGCCGAACCATGGCGTACGATACCGCGTTCGATGCGGCGGTGAACGCGCTGACGGTAGACCAGGTGAACGCGGCGGTTCGCAAATACCTCGATCCGTCGAAGCTCTCGATCATTCGGGCGGGAGACTTCAAGAACAAGCCGCCTGTGAAGCCGGCGCCCTGAGGCCGAGGCTTTCAT
>JAYVNZ010000034.1:0-2803 GCA_043758185.1 Gemmatimonadaceae bacterium
AGCGACATCATCATGCTGTTGAGGACGTTCTTGCCACGCACCAGGCCACCGTAGAACAGGGCCAGGCCAGGCACCATGAGCATCACGAGCGCGGTGGAGATGAGCACCCACGCGGTATCCCCGGCACTGATCGGATTCGCCGCCATCACTCGGCCCTCCACGGCTCGTATTCCGTATGTCGCGCCTGCACTTCGTCGGCGGTCACGGGGGTCAGGGCATCGGTGTCGCGCTCGCCCGTGCGAATCCGCACCACACGCTCGAGCTGCTGCACGAAGATCTTTCCGTCGCCCACCTCGCCCGTGCGCGCGGACCGCACGATGGCCTGGATGGTGGCCTCGACGAACGGCTCGGAGACCGCCATCTCGATCTTTACCTTGTCGCGAAACTCGAGCACGAGCGCAGAGCCGCGATAATGCTCCACGATTTCCTGCTCCCCTCCATGCCCGCTCACACGCGTGAGGGTCATGCCGGTGACGCCGACTTCGAACAGCGCCCCCTTCACGGCCTGGAGTCGGTCGGGCCGGACGACGCAGGTGACGAGCTTCATGAATTCACCGGTGAGGGCGTTTTGGGCAAGCCTGACTGCACGGACGGAAGAGAAAGCAGCCCACGCGAGGCATTTTGGAACAAGAATATTGCCAGAATTGCACAAAATGCACAACAGTACAAATCATTTGTACAAATGGCGTACTAAATCGAGACAAATTGTTGCACAAAATGCACGTGCGGCATTACACTCCATGCACTCCCCTCATCCCGGCCCACGATGACTCGATCTGCCGAACAGTCGCACGCTACCACCCCGCACCCGCTCGACTTCGTTTCGCTCGGCAAGATTGTCCAGATCCGCGAACGGCTGCTCAGCGCCCAGGCCGCGGGCAAGGTGGTGTTCCGGTTCGAGTCCGGAGATCCGAGCTTTGCGCCAGCCGCGCATGTCTCGGATGCCGTGGTCGCCGCGATGCACGCGGGCAAGACGCACTACGTGCCGAACAACGGCATCCCGGAGCTGCGGGCCGCGCTTGCCGAGAAGGTCCGAGTGACGAACGGTCTGCCGGGGGTGACGAACAACGACATCTTCCTCACCAACGGCGCCATGCACGCGCTCTACGTCACCTTCGGCGCGCTGCTGATCGAGGGAGACGAGGTGATCATCCCCGACCCGATGTGGACGGAAGTGGCGGAGAACATCCGCCTCGCGGGCGGTGTGGTGGTGGGCGTCCGGCTCTCTGCCGACGAAGCGTTTGCGTACCGCGCCAAGGATATCGAAGCCGCCATCACGCCGAAGACGAAGGCGATCTTCCTGAACACGCCGCACAACCCCACCGGCGCCGTGCTCTCGAAGGAGGAATTGCGCGCGATCTATGAAGTCGCACTGCGCCATGACCTGTGGATCGTATCCGATGAGGCGTACGAGGACCTCGTGTTCCAGCCATACGAACACGTGTCGATCGGCTCCCTCGCGGATCCGGACGACGAACGCATCATCAGCATCTTCTCGTTCTCCAAGAGCCACGCCATGAGCGGGCTGCGCACTGGGTACATGGTGACCCGTGCGGCACTGATGCACGATCGCATCCCCAAGCTGCTCCGCTGCACCATCAATGGCGTGAACAGCCTGGCGCAGTGGGCCGCACTGGCGGCCGTCAAGGGCAGCTCGGCAAGCACCATCGCCATGCGCGACGAATACAACGTGCGGCGCGATATCATGCTCACCGCGTTGGCGGACATCCCCGGCGTCACACCGTTCGTGCCGCGCGGCACCTTCTTCGTATGGGCGGCCATCGATCCGTCGGTGTACGCGCGCCTGGAAGTGGCGGACGCGGATGCCTTGTCCGCCTCGCTGGCTGACGACGGCATCGGCAGCGCGCCGGGCGATGCGTTCGGACCCAGCTATCCGGATGCACTGCGCTTTTCGTTCAGCTGCGATACCGCCATGGTACGCGAAGGGAGCGTCCGGCTGCGCGACGCGCTCCTATGAGCGCGGCGCGGCCGGCGTCGCACGACGGGCATGCCACGCTTCGTGTTGCCCTGGGCGAATACGACACCGGGTGGCAACTGCCCGAAGGCTCGCTGGACCGCGCCGCTGTCTGCGTTGCGCGGGCCGTCTCCACTGGCGCTCGGCTGGTGGTCCTGCCCGAGATGTGCACCACCGGATTCACCATGGACCCCCATCGGTGGGCTGAGCCGGTGAATGGCCCTTCGTTCGCGCGTCTCGGCACCATGGCCTCGCATCACGACGTCTGGCTCATGGCCGGCGTGGCCACGCGCTCGGACGACGGCTACACGAACGTGGCCGCGGTGTTCGACCCACGCGGCACCCTTGTCGCGACGTATGCGAAGCAACGTCTCTTCGCATTCGCGAATGAGCACGATCACTATCAGGCTGGTGCGGCGCCTGCGGTGATCGACATCGACGGCGTGCGGGTCAGCCCCTTCGTGTGCTACGACCTCCGCTTTCCAGAGCTGTTTCGCGCCGCCGCGCCGGTGTGTGACCTGATGGTGGTCATCGCCAATTGGCCCGCGGTGCGACGCCCGCATTGGGACGCACTCCTGCCCGCGCGCGCCATCGAGAACCAGGCCTATGTGATCGGTGTCAATCGCACGGGCACTGCGGGTGGTATCCAGTACGACGGAGGTTCTGTCGCGTACGACCCCTGGGGGCTCTCCGTGGCCCAGCGCACAGCCGTCGCGTCGCCAGCGGTCGCGGATGTCTCCACGGCGCGGGTGGCGAGTATTCGCGCCCAGTATCCGTTCCTCGCGGACCTGGCATTGCAGCCATCGTTGAGTGAGGCGGCGGTATAGT
>JAYVNZ010000035.1:0-14517 GCA_043758185.1 Gemmatimonadaceae bacterium
GGACGACTTCACGCGACTGCAGCGCGAGGCCGCGGCGTGGGAACTCGTGTGGGCGGACGAGTTCGATCGCGATGGACGACCAGACAGCACCAACTGGACGTACGAGCGCGGCTTCGTGCGCAATGAGGAACTGCAGTGGTATCAGCCCGACAATGCAACGGTGGAGCATGGACAGCTGGTGATCGAAGGACGGCGTGAAGAGCGGCCAAACCCCGCGTACGATGCGGCGGGGCGCGACTGGCGCACGAGGAGGCCCACCATCGCATACACGTCTGCCAGCCTGACCACGCGCGGACTGCATGCGTTCCAGTATGGCCGGTACGAGATGCGCGCGCGCATCGACGTGCGCCCTGGCATGTGGCCCGCGTTCTGGAGTGTCGGCGACACGGGACGCTGGCCCGCCAGTGGCGAGATCGACGTGATGGAGTACTACAACGGAGTCGTGCTGGCCAACGTGGCGTGGGCCGACAGCGCCGGCCGCGCAAGATGGAGTTCCGTGCGTACGCCGGTGGCGGACCTGGGCGGGGCTGCGTGGGCGAGCAATTATCATGTGTGGCGCATGGAGTGGGACGCGCTCGCGATTCGGCTGTATGTTGACGACCGGCTGCTCAACACCACGCCGCTCGACTCCACCAACAATGCTGCGGGGAATCCCCCCAACGGCCTTCGGCAGCCACATCACCTCATCCTCAACCTCGCCATTGGTGGGATGAACGGCGGCGATCCGTCGGCCACGACATTTCCCGCGAAGCTCGAGGTGGACTACGTGCGCGTGTATCGCGCGGTCACGGGACCCAGGTGAGGATCGAGACGGGTTGCGGGGGGAGTGTCTCGAGCGTTTCACCATCGCCCTGACCTACGCGTTGCACAAAGAGCGAGAGGCGACGCCGTTGCCGCCACGCCACGGGGTCATGTGTCGGCTCCCACTGGCCCACCGACGCTGCGAATAACGTCTGGACGCGCCACTCGGTATGCATTGCGTTTGTGGACGTTGCCACCCGGATGCCGGGCCCGCGCTCCTCGTCGCGGAAGACGACGTGCACCGTGTTCCCGGCTCCAGCGAGTACGAGGGGACGCGAGACCGGGATGCGCTTCGTGCCGCCGCCGCTCAACCGGAAGGGCGTCGTGCGCGCCCCCACCTGGGTGGCATGCCACTGCACACGGTCGCGCCACACCAGACGGAACTGCGGCACGGCAGAGGAATCCTCGCGCCAGTAGGTGGCGATGAGCGGTCGCCCACGTGCGTCGGTGGTCATCGTGGTCTGGTTGATGAGCTCATGACCCTGCGGAACCGCCCACGCCACCTCTGCAGTGCCAGCCGTGATGGGGAGGTGGTAGGCGCGGCCGCCGGACGTGCGCCAGTGCCTGCCCTCGTCCGGAGAGAACGCATACAGCACGTCGTGGTTGGTGGCAACGTCCGGTGACTCACGCCAGCACCACGAGAGATGCCAGCCGCCGCGTGCGTCGACGGCCATCCCGTTGACGTACGCGTTGCGCGCGCCCTCGCCGGATATGAGCGGGTGTGCCACCGTGCGCCACGCTTGTCGGCGTACGGACCACCGATTCAGCATCACGTCGCCCCGACCCGACTGGCCATCGCGATAGATGAAGGCCAGGTCTCCGCCGGCCAGTGTGACGAACTGCGGATACGTCACACGACTCTCGTGCTGACCCGTCATGGCCTGGGCCACACCGAGATCCAGCGAACCCGCCCGCATCGCACGAGCGTAGTGCAACGCACGATTGTGCTCGGCCCATGCCACATGGAGCACGCCGCCGCCGTCCACTGCGATCGCAATGGCATTGTGCGCATCCGTGACGTCGTTGGTGTACGCGGTGGTGTGCACGGTCCATCGGTCGGCGCCAACGGTACGGCGGGCGAGGACCACACGGGCGCTATCGTCGTAGTACGCCGTGTATTGCACATGGCCGTGTGTCACCACGGTGCTGGTGCGGAAGATGACGGTGTTCACCGACGAGCTGGCCCAGCCGCTGCCCACCGTGGATACCTGCGTTGTCGGTGCCGCAGGCACCTGCGCCGCGGCGCCGCGCACGCAACACGCGGCGATGGCGACGCATTGCAGCGATGGGGACACGAGCCTCGAGAGCCTGCCGGCAACAGTGCACATGGTGTGATGAGGGCGGTGAGGACGGAGGGGCGAACAATGCACGGCGGTCATGCAATGATCAATGCGATGGGACGTTATCTTGGGAAGCGTGCGCTCGTTGGGCGATGAACATTTTCACGGGGGACCTTGTGACGCAAATGACGCGCACGGGGGCGACGCTGTTCGTAGCGGGACTGCTGGTGGCGGCGCTGCCGTTGGCGTTCGGCGTGATTCGCGCGGCAACGACCCGCACAGACTTCCGATACCTGGAGGCAGCGCTCGCCGCTCTCGCCGGCGCGGCGGCGATCACCGCGCGCGGAGCCTCGGGAAGGTTCAGCGCCCGTCGGCTCCTGTTGTCCCTGGCAATCGGCACGTTGCTGGCCGCCGCCACGGCGTTCCTCGTCGGCGCTCGCTCTCCGGGTGCCGTGCTGGCTGTTGCACTGGCCTTTTCGGGATGTGCGACTGTTGGATGTGCGCTCGTGATGCGGGCGCGTGCGGGATAGTACATTTCGGCCATGGGTCAGCGAGACAGCAGGCATCACCACGCGAACAGGCGTCGAAAGCTCGAGAAGGACAACGCCAGCCGAGCGCAGAAAAACAGCGAGCTCGAGCCGCGCGTTCCGCTGGCGGGCTACGAGGAACTCTACGAGATCTCGCGGTCGGGCCGAGTGTTCTCCCGGACGACGCGCACCGTGATCGTGGGTGGGTATCACTACAGCCCGTTCATACGCATCACGGTGAACGGGGCAGTGGTGACGCTGAACAAGGCGAAGGCGCTGGCCGAGAGCTGGTTACGCGCGCCAGAGCCCGAGCCGCCGAAGTAGGGCGCTGGTACCCACCCCCGCCCCGGCTTCGCCAGGCAAGTATTTCTCGAGGTGACATAGGGCCCGTCGTGTTCCGCGTGTTTGGTATGCAGGGCGGCACACGCGCGGATGAGCGCGTCGCCCGGGGGATCGGACACCAACGCGGGAGGCTCATAATGATGTACCGAGTGAGAAATACCTTTATTGCCGGCGCCGTGGCGCTGCTGGGTGTCGCGTGCATGGACACCACGCAGCCTGACGGCAGTGCATCGCTTGCCTCGCTCAGCGCGGCGCTGTCGAGCGTGCCGGTGGGCTATGGAGACCTGTCCACCAGCTTCGTCGGCGCCCCGGCCTCGCAGTCGGACGACTCAAGGTTCTGGCTGGGCGGCGGGCGCGAAGCGTCCTTCGACAAGTCCGGCCTCATGGGAGGCGGGCTTGGCGATGCCTTCGCAGGCGCCATCGGGTTCGAAAAGCACAACGGTGGACACGGACCATTCGCTGGCGGCCTGAAGTGCAACGGCACGTTCGACGCTGCCACGGGGCGCGTCACCTGCGTCGAGACCACACGGAGCGGCGTCACTATCACGCGCTCGGCGAAGTACACGACGGCTGCAGGCGCCGTGCAGCAGGCCTTCGACACCCTCACCACGAACACCGTCAATACGCAGTCGGTCTCGACAGGCACCATCAAGTACGACCGGGCGGCCGACAGCGTCGCGGGCAGCGGCCGGGATCATCACTGGGGCAGGGGACGCGGACCGGGCGGAAAGCTGCTCGGCGACACGTCGACCATCCTCACGGCGACCACCACGCTCAACAGCACGAGTGATCGCACGGTGAGTGGCCTGGCATCGGGCAGCACGTCGCGCACGATCTCGGGCGCCTCGGCAGGCCGCGAGTCGTCCACCGGCACGTCGAGCCAGGGCAGCTTCACCGGATCGCGCACCGTGGGTGATACCACCAGCGGATTGATCATTCCCGTAGTGACGGGCGCAACGAGCTATCCCACCGCGGGCAAGGTGGTCCGCTCCATTGTCGCGACGCTCCAGTACACGGGCAAGACCGCTGTGACGCTCACGCGCCGAGAGGTCGTCACGTACGACGGCACGGCCACCGCGAAGGTGGTGATTACGGAGAATGGCGTCACGAAGAACTGCACCCGTCCCCTTCCGAAGGGTCACCTGACCTGCGCGTAGGGAATTGGTCGCACGAAGTAGCCCGCCTTCCCGTACCGGGGAGGCGGGTTTTTCGCGTGGGTGAATCAGGAGCACACGTTACAGCACGTTGACCGGATAGTTTGCAGCGATGGACGCCGAGCAGCGCGACCCTGCTTTCCGGGATGCCGTCGGGATCGTATGGCGATCCCGCGCATGACCCCGCGTGCCGTGACCCTCGGCCTTCGCGGGAATGCGCGGCAGTTCGCGCTGCTCGTGCTCGTCAATGCGTTCGTGGGCGCAGTTGTCGGAGTCGAGCGGTCGGTGCTGCCGCTGCTGGCGAAGGAACGATTTGGCGTGGTGTCCGCCGCCGCATTGTTCGGGTTCGTCGGCGCATTCGGCATCGCCAAGGCATTGGCCAATTACGCGGCGGGCGACCTCGCCAGCCGCACCGGTCGCCGGCCGGTGCTCATCGTGGGCTGGCTGCTCGCGCTGCCGGTTCCCATCCTGCTGATGTGGGCGCCGACGTGGCGGTGGGTCATCGCGGCCAATCTCCTCCTTGGCGTGAGCCAGGGGCTCACCTGGTCGATGACCGTCATCATGAAGATCGACCTCGTGGGGCCAGCGCGCCGCGGCCTGGCAATGGGGCTCAATGAAGCCGCGGGGTATGGCGCGGTGGCGCTGGCCGCCGGTGGGGCGGCATTCGTGGCATCCTCCTACGGGGCCGCACGTGCACCGTTCGTGATTGCGCTCGTCGCGGCGCTGCTCGGCCTCGTGGTATCGGTGGTGTGGGTGCGGGACACGTCCGCGCACGTCCACCTCGAGTCCATGTCGCGCGGCGTCGCGCACGTCACCACACGTTCCGCGGCACCACAGGGCGTACTTGCACGGCTGATCCATTTCAGCACCGCCAGTCGCGCGCTGGTGGGTGCGCACCAGGCCGGCCTCGTGAACAACCTGAACGACGGCGTGGTCTGGGCGCTCCTTCCGCTCCTCTTCGCCGCAGCCGGCCTGTCGCTCCGGGAGATCGGTCTGCTGACGGCCCTGTATCCTGCCACGTGGGCGCTGGCGCAGATCGCAACTGGCGCGCTGTCGGATCGCACGGCCGAGCGGCATGGGCGGCGGGCGTGGATTGCGGGGGGCATGTTCGCGCAGGCCGTGGCACTGCTGGTCTTCGCGCTCGCGGATCGCGGCACCACCTGGATCGTCGCTGCCCTGCTGCTGGGGCTCGGGACGGCTGCGGTCTATCCCACGCTGCTCGCCGAGGTTGCGGACGCGGTGCCTGTCACGGAGCGTGCCCCGGCGGTGGGCACCTACCGGCTCTGGCGCGATCTGGGGTATGTGGTGGGTGCGCTGCTGGCGGGCGCGCTCGCCGACCGGCTGGGCGTGCGGGCGGCCATCCTCGCGACGGCGGCGCTCACGGGGCTGTCGAGTCTCGCGTCAGCCTTTTTGCTTCCCTCCCGTGGTCGCGCTGCACCTGGCGCTCCCTGACGGCGCAACTTGTCGCGGCGCCGCTACTCAACTAAATTACCAAGTAGTAGTGTTATGAGGCGACGACAAGGCTGCCCCCTCTCACCTGCATGAGTGCGATGCTTGACGCTGTTGCTGTCATCCTGATGAAACCCTGGCCGTGGTACGTGGGCGGTCCGCTCATTGGCCTCTTCGTGCCCGCGTTGTTGCTGGTGGGCAACCGCATGTTCGGCATTTCCAGCAACCTGCGACATGTCTGCGCTGTTGCCCTGCCGGGACGCGTGGCCTTCTTCCGGTACGACTGGCGCAGCGCCGGTGCGTGGAATCTCGCGTTCGCGGTTGGCATTGTGGCGGGTGGCGTGATTGCCGTGCACCTGCTCGGCGCGGGCGACGTGGTCCAGCTGTCGAGCGCTGCGCGCACGAGCATTGCCGCGCTGGGAGTGCATGACGTGAGCGGCCTGGTGCCGCGCGAACTCTTTCAGTGGGGGGCCCTCCTTACCTGGCGAGGCCTTGTGATGCTTGTCGGTGGTGGCTTCCTCATTGGATTCGGGACGGCATACGCCGGTGGGTGTACCTCGGGACACGCCATCAGCGGGCTCGCGGACCTGCAGCTGCCGTCGCTGGTGGCCGTCGTGGGATTCTTTGCCGGCGGACTGATTTCCACCTGGCTCATTCTTCCGCATCTTCTGGGGCGCTGACACATGACGACCTCCGCCCAACCCGCTGGCAGCACCCGTCCCGCAGCACGGCTTGGGGTGTATTTCGCCCTCGGACTCGTGTTCGGCGTCGTGCTCACGAAGTCCGAAGTCATCTCGTGGTTCCGGATCCAGGAGATGTTCCGCTTTCAGGCGTTCCACATGTACGGCATCATCGGTTCGGCGATCCTCGTGGCGGGTCTCTCGCTCCAGTTGATCCGGCGGGTGGGTGCACGCTCCCTGGACGGCCAGCCAATCGTGATTCCCCCCAAGGCAATGGGGCGGGGAACCCGATACTGGTTGGGTGGCAGCATGTTCGGCCTGGGATGGGCACTTGTCGGCGCGTGTCCGGGGCCGCTCTTCGCGCTCCTCGGGGCTGGCGTTGGTGTGATGATCATTCCGCTCCTCAGTGCAGTGGCGGGCACGTGGTGCTACGGCGCGCTGCGTCCGCGGTTGCCGCACTAGCCGATGGAGCAGCCACCAGCCATCGCACCGCGTTCGCGGATCCCGTGGGAAGCGATGATGTGGATGGCGATGGCGCTCTTCGTCGGCTCACGCATCTGGCCGCAGGTCGCCGCGGCATTCGGCGTCACCTCGGCCAACGCGGCTGCTCCCACGCTGCAGCTGACGACACTCGACGGACAGTCCATCAGCAGTGACTCGTTACGCGGCAAGGTCGTGCTGCTGAATTTCTGGGCGACCTGGTGCCCGCCATGCCGTATCGAGATGCCGGGATTCGAGGCCGTGTACGAGCGCAAGCGGTCGCAGGGCTTCGTTGTGCTGGGCATCTCCACCGATGCGGGTGGATCGGACGGCGTACGCGCATTTCTGGCCGCCCACCACATCACCTATCCCGTCGCCATGGCGTCGGCCTCGGTGGTGCGCGACTTCGGGGGCGCTACCGTGCTTCCGACGTCGTTCCTGATTGACCGGCAGGGACGCATCCGCAACGAGGTGCGAGGGGCCTTTGCATCATTCGCCCTGGAGCCAGCCGTTGATCATCTCCTTGCGGAATCGCCTGACCCCGTCAGTGCCGGCCACTCGCAGCCACAGGGTGCGCCGTGAACGACGTATCCGTCTCACTCGGCGTCGCCTTCCTCGCGGGGGTCGTGTCGTTCCTGTCGCCCTGCGTGCTGCCGATCGTGCCCAGCTACGTCACGTTCATTACCGGAATGACGCTCGATGAGCTCACGGCCCGCGGCACCGCGGCGGCGCGTGCGCGGGCCGTAATGCACGCGGCCCTGTTCGTCCTTGGCTTCATGCTTGTATTCGTCACGCTTGGAGCGACGGCGACGGTGTTTGGCGCAGTCCTCCAGCGCTCGCTTCCGCTGCTCCAGCAAATCGGTGGCGTCACGATTGCCGTCTTCGGCCTGTATCTCATCGGCGTACTGAGAATTCCTGCCCTCATGAGAGACCGGCGCGTACACCTGGCATCGCGGCCAGCCGGCCTGGCGGGATCGGTGCTCGTGGGAGTGGCGTTCGGAGCTGGGTGGACCCCATGCGTGGGACCGGTGCTCGCCTCGATCCTGCTCTATGCGGGGACCACCGCGACCATGGGGAGGGGTATGCTCCTGCTCGGCGCCTACGGCATCGGGCTCGGCATTCCGTTCTTCGTTTCGGCGGTTGGCCTCAATTGGTACATCGCCGGCGCACGACGCCTCACGCGCTGGTTGCGTCCAGTCGAGATTGTTGCCGGCGCGCTGCTTGTCGCGATGGGCGTGCTCCTGTTCACTGGACGGTTCACTGCGCTGTCCGCCTTTCTCGCCGGCTTTGGGCAGCTCTTCACTGTGAGGTCCTGATGGTGAGTCGCGTCGCTCGTGTCTGGCAGGCTGCGGTGGTGACGGTCGCGAGTGCGGCGATCGC
The DNA here is from genome assembly GCA_043758185.1 of Gemmatimonadaceae bacterium. Classification (GTDB taxonomy): domain Bacteria; phylum Gemmatimonadota; class Gemmatimonadetes; order Gemmatimonadales; family Gemmatimonadaceae; genus AG11. Next base: position 8,094 of record JAYVNZ010000035.1, read on the forward strand.
AGGCTGTTCCGGGGAGAAGACGCCGGAGATGCGCTCCGCAGCCGCCCCGGTTGTGGCGCCTTCCGCAGCTGTCGCTTCGAATGGAACGACCCCGGGAGATGCTCAGGAGAGCACGGTTCCGCAGCAGGACGAAGGCCGATGGCAGCGCGGGATGGTCGATGCGTCCACGGCACCTGCTCACGACACACGACACACGGCGCCGGCACGCCCCACGGCTTCCGGGCCACGGCATGTTGTTCTCGGTGACGTCGACCTCACTGGCGTGGGGTACGATCGCGGCATGGTGACCGCCCCTGTTGTGATGATCGACTTGAGCGATTTCGCCTGCCCGTACTGCGGGGAATTCTCGCGGGAGACGTATCCCACCATCGAGCGGGATTACGTGCGCACGGGCAAGGTGTTCTTCAAGTACGTCCCGTTCGTGGTGGGCAGCTTTCCGCACTCGCAAGAGGCCACCCGTGCGACGGAGTGTGCCGCAGAGCAGGGTGCGTTCTGGCCGATGATGCAACGTGTATACGGCGCGCAGGGAGCATGGCGGTCCGGAAATGAGGACCCGTATCTGGTCCTTGTTAGAATCGCCAGCGCCACCGGCCTCGACACTGCGCGCATCCGTGCATGCTATGACTCCAGGCGCACCGATGTACGAACCGCGCGCGCAACGAGCGTGGCCACCGACCTTGGCGTGCGGGTCACGCCATCATTCATCGTGAATGGCCGACCAATTCAGGGAGCCCTTCCACTGGCGGAGTTCCGCAAGGTCATCGACGCGGCGCTGCTGGTGAGCCAGTTGAAGAGATGATCGACATGCCTTGGAGCCACTTCAGGCTGCAATGCAAGCCCATCACGCGCATTCAGCAGTACGCCGCATCACACTCTCCCGCAGGGACATCATGCGACCCTCGCTCACTGTCGTCTGGTGCAACGCCGCTCTGGTCTGGCAGGCCCAAGGGCCCTGCAGACCGCCTTGGCCATCCTTCTCCTGCCGACCGGTCAGCCAGCGAGCGCGCAACACGCGATCAAGTTGACGACGGCCCTGCCGCGCATGGTGGCAGTCCGCGCTCCGTCCGAGACCCTGTTTGTATACGGACCAGGTGGCCCGCTGCCGGCCATGAAGGACGCTGCCGCCGCATTCGAGCGAGCGCATGGCGTCGTGGTGCGGGTGACCGGCGGGCCGACGCCGCCGTGGCTGGAGCGCGCGCAACGATGCGGATGTCGTGTTCAGCGGCGCCGAGAACATGATGACCGATTACATCAGCCAGTTGGCTGACAGAGCGGATGGGCGCGGTCCGCACCCCGGGCGCATCGACGAGTCGACTTTCGTGCCGCTCTACCTGCGCCCCGTCTCCATGCTCGTGCGCCCCGGCAACCCGAAGCGCATTCGGCGCTTCGAGGATCTGCTCCGTCCAGGTATGAGGGTGCTCGGTGCTCGTGGTGCAGGGGCAGGGCAGCATGGCCTGTGGGAGGATGTGGCGGGTCGCACCGGCGATATCAGGGTGGTGCACGCGTTCCGTCAGAACATCGGCGCGTTCGCGGAGAACAGTGGCGTCGCCAGGCAACGGTGGACCGACGACGAGAGTTTCGACGCGTGGCTTATCTGGAATGTGTGGCAAGTTGCCAACCCCACCCTGGCCGACGCGATCCCGGTTGCCGAGCGATGGCGGATCTATCGGGATGCGGGGGTCGCGCTCACGGTGAAGGGACGGGAGCGGACAGCCGCGCGCGACTTCGCGGCGGTTCTCCTGTCACCGGAGGGCGCGCGCATCGTCGCGAGGTGGGGATGGATGACCACTGGACGGAACGGGCGGTAGAGTCGATTCCCGGAGTGGCGAATGTCTGGTGACGGGCGGCGTCCCTTCCGTGCCGACGTCCCGTACGTGAAGGAGACATGCGGGTCCGGCCCTTGACTATATTACTATATCACGATATAGTTACTACGTAAGGCGGACACGATGTGTTCCGTCGCATCCGGCAGCGGGTACTCGCGCACGCCTCACCCCGAACTCCGCACGATGCAACTTCTTGGCTTCGCCCTTGCCGCCGTCATCGGCCTCTCGCTCGGCATCCTGGGCGGCGGCGGTTCCATCCTGACCGTCCCCATCTTCGTCTACATTCTTGGCTTCGATCCCAAGCTCGCGATCGCGATGAGCCTGCCCGTCGTGGGTGCCACGAGCTTCATCGGTGCCATCGGGCACTGGAAGGCGGGCAACGTGAACCTCAGGACGGCCGCGCTCTTCGGCATCATCGCCATGGTCGGCGCGTACGCAGGCGCGCGCCTTGCCGTGTTCCTCACCGGCGCGATGCAACTGGCACTCCTCGCCATCGTGATGCTCGCTGCCGCAGTCTCCATGCTGCGCTCCTCTCGCCGCGACGCCGCGCTCGGCAGCGCGCCAGAGAGTGGGGAGCGGCCCATGGCCATGGGGCTCCTCGTCCCCGTTGCAATCACCGTGGGACTGCTTACCGGACTTGTCGGCATCGCCGGCGGATTCCTCGTGGTGCCGGCACTCGTGCTCCTCGCTCGCGTCCCCATGAAGCAGGCCGTCGGCACCTCCCTCCTGGTCATCGCCATGAATTCGGTGTCCGGGTTCGCGGGCTACGCCGGTCGCGTCCACGTGCCGTGGGGATTCATGACCGGATTCACCGCCATCGCCGCTGCCGGCATCCTGGCCGGCACCTATCTCGTGCAGTTCGTATCGCAGCGGGCGCTCAAGCGTGCCTTCGCCGTGTTCCTGCTCCTGATCGGCGCGTTCGTCCTGTACAAGAACCGCAGCGCCTTCCAGTCCGCCACCACGCCGCCTCCTGCGGCGACCACACCCGCACACCCCGCCTGAACCCTTTCGAGGAACGCGTCGTGACCACTCGGCTTCCCCCGTCACTCTCCGCATCGCTTCCCAACGGTCACATGCCGATGGACGGCATCGTGACCGCCGGTCAGCCGGCGGCGAGCCAGCTTGCCGCGCTCGCTGCCGGGGGCGTCAGCACCGTCATCGACCTTCGGGCACCCGGCGAGCCACGTGGCTTCGACGAGGCGGAAACGGTGCAGACGGCGGGGATGGCGTACCACAATGTTCCCGTGGTTGCCGGAGCCCTCACCGCTCGGGAATTCGATCAGGTGCGTGACCTGCTGCGCGCGCCTGCACGGGGTCCTGTGCTCCTGCATTGCGCAAGCGCCAATCGTGTCGGTGCCGTGCTCCTGCCGTACCTCGTGCTCGACGAACACCGCAGCCCGGACGACGCGCTTCGTATCGCGCACGACGTGGGCCTGCGCAGCGACGAGCTCGCGACGACTGCCTTCGACTACATTCGCGACCGTCAGGACGGTCGCTCGACTCGCTAGCGCATCCGCGCTGGCACCCTCTTCCAGAATACGACCATGCTGCTCAAGCGCTTCTACGACACCAATCTCGCACAGGCGAGCTACCTCATCGGGTGTGCCGCCACTGGTGACGCCATCGTGATCGATCCCAATCGCGACGTGGAGCAGTATATCCGCGCTGCTACGGCGGAGGGCATGCGGATCTCGCGCGTGACCGAAACACACATTCATGCCGACTTCGTGTCCGGCAGCCGAGAGCTCGCGCATCGCACGGGCGCCGAGTTGCTCCTGTCTGACGAGGGTGACGCGGAGTGGAAGTATGCATTCGCCGCAGAGGCGGGGGCTACGCTGCTGCACGACGGCGACGTCTTCATGATCGGCAACCTCAAGTTCGACGTGTGGCACACACCGGGGCACACGCCCGAGCACCTGAGTTTCCTCGTCACCGACACACCCGCCACGGACCGGCCGATGGGTGCCATTACCGGCGACTTCGTATTCGTGGGTGACGTGGGTCGACCCGACCTGCTCGAAAAGGCAGCGAAGATCGAGGGCACCATGGAGGCGGGCGCGCGAACGCTGTACCGGAGCCTGCAACGCTTCAAGCGACTGCCCGACTACCTGCAGATCTGGCCCGGCCACGGCGCCGGCTCGGCATGCGGCAAGGCGCTGGGCGCAGTGCCCTTCTCCACCATCGGCTACGAAAAGATCGCCAACTGGGCCTTCAGCGTAGCCAACGAGCACGAGTTCGTGCAGATGGTGCTCGCTGGCCAGCCCGAACCACCCCGGTATTTCGCGGAGATGAAGCGCATCAACAAGGAGGGGCCGCGCCTGCTCGGCGGCTTTCGGCGCCCGCAGCGGCTGCCTGCATCGCGACTCGACACGTTGCTCGCCGATGGCGACATCGTGGTGGATACGCGCACCGCCACCGAGTACGCGGCGCGCCTCGTTCCCGGCACCATCAACATTCCGCTCGGCAAGAGCTTCAACACGTGGGCAGGGTGGCTGGTGCCGTACGATCGCGACGTCTACCTCATCGTGAACGATGCGTGCACGCACTGCGTCGATGAGGCGGTGCGCGACCTCGCGATGATCGGCCTGGACAGCGTGAGCGGATATTTCGGTGCGGAGGTCGTCGATGCGTGGACAGCGGCCGGCGGTATGCCGGGCACTGTCCCCCAGATGACTGCCCAGGAGCTGGCGCAGCGCCTGCAGGCAGGCGAGGCCACCGTGATCGACGTACGGGGAGAGGCCGAATGGGCAGGCGGTCACCTGCCCGGCGTGGCACATATACCGGTGGGCTACCTCACGGAGCACCTCAACGAGATTCCGCGCGACCGCCCCGTTGTGGTGCACTGCCAGAGCGGTGCGCGGTCCGCCATTGCCGCGAGCCTGTTGCGCGCGAAGGGGTTGACCAACGTGATCAACCTCGCCGGCGGATTCGCAGCGTGGCAGGCGGGCGGGCATCCGGTGGAGCGTGAAGCTGGCGCCGCTCTGCTGACAGCGCATTGATGGCACGCGGCCAGGGAGAACCTTGGTTGTTGGCGCGCGCACCCGTCCCGATATTGCTGACGTACGGCTCACGTTTCCTCGGAGTATCCAGATGGCCAAAGTCGCGCTGACCCCGGAAGTGCTGGAACTGATCGCGCAGCGGTTCCGCGCGCTCGCTGAACCGGCGCGGTTGCACATCCTGCAGACGCTGCGCGGGGGCGAGCTGTCGGTGGGGGATCTCGTGCACGAAACCGGCTTGAGCCAGGCCAACGTCTCCAAGCACCTCCAGCAGTTGTACGCGCTCGGCTTCGTGCGCCGGCGGAAGGAGGGGCTCTACGTCTTCTATGCCATTGCGGACCAGAGCGTGTTTCGTCTGTGCGACGTGATGTGCGGGCAACTCGAGACGCGCATGAAGGCGCAGCGGCGGATGCTGGCTGGCTGAGCCGACGCCTCACGGCGCTTCTTACCCAATTCATGACTATATACCAGTTCAGGAAAGCAGTTACCCGCGGTGTCGTCGGAGCGCTACTGACACTCGCCGCGGCGGGATGCGCACCAGCCGTCGTGCCGAACGCATCGAACCGGGAACCACAGCTGATCGTCCAGCGCGGTGTATCGGGCTTGTTCACGATTCTCCATACCAACGACATTCACGGCGATCTGCGCGAATTCATGGTGGACACGGGCGACGCCACCGCCCAGACCGGCGATCCCGGACGATCCTGGCAGCAGTATCCGCGGCCCGGCATCATTGGCGGGTTCGCCCGGCTGGCATCGGCGGTGACGCAGGTCCGCGCCTCACGGCCATCGGGATCCGTGATGCTGCTCGATGCCGGCGACACGTTTGGTGATGGCCTCCTGGCGAACCTCACCCGCGGCGAAGCGACACTGCGCCTCATGGACCGATTGGGCTACACGTTCATGGCGCTCGGCAATCACGACTACGAATACACCGCCGCCAACACGCAACGGCTTCAGGGCCTGGTGCACTTTCCCATGCGCGCCGCCAACGCCATCGAGATTGAAAGAGGCACGCCCTTTCTCGGTGACCCGACTACGGTCGTGACAGTGGGCGGTCTCCGTGTGGGGCTTCTCGCGTTGACGTATCACAATACGGACCAGACGGGGAACAAGAGCAATACGAGTGACCTGCATTTCACGAGCGGCATCGAGGCGGCGCGGCACTACGTTCCGGCGCTCCGGACGCGCGCGGACATCATCGTCGTCGTGTCGCATCAGGGCACCGTCGTGGACAGCCTGCTGGGCGTGCGTGTGCCGGGCATCGACGTGATCGTGGGAGGACACTCGCACGACCGCATCCAGCCGCCGCGTCGCGTGGGCAGTGCGTGGATGGTGCAGGCGCTGTCCGATGCATCCGCGCTGGGCGAGCTCACGGTCACGGTGCGAGATGGGCACGTCGTCGCGGTGGACGGCGCGGTGCACGAGCTGTATGCCGATCATTACCAGCCCGACTCGCAGTTCACCAGGATGCTGGACAGCCTCCGTGCTCCGTATCGCGATACGCTCGACGCGGTGCTCGCCACGGCGGCGGATCGCATCGGCCGGCAGTACAAGTCCGAGAGTCCGGTGGATGTGCTCGCGGCAGAAATCCTGCGCCAG
>JAYVNZ010000036.1:0-11307 GCA_043758185.1 Gemmatimonadaceae bacterium
GTGGCATGGATGTCCGCGTACGTCTTCTGGAAGCCGGCAATTGCCTCCTGGGCCTCGACGCTGGGGCCATGATCCATGAAATGCGCGATCGGAATGCGCTTCGACAGCGCTTCGAGTCCGCCAATATGATCCGTGTGATAGTGCGTGCTGATCAGGTAGTCGAGCTTCGTCACACCGGCAGAGGCAATGACGTCCATGATTCGCTCGAGGTCGCGCGCGCCGGGATTGCCGGTGTCGATGAGGAGCGTCTGGCCGGTAGGCGTCACGAACAACGTGGCTTTCCCGCCCTCGGTGTCCGCGATGTAGATGTCGAGCGTCGATTTCGTGCCCTGGCCCGATGCCCTGCCGGTGTATGCATGGAGTGCGAGCAGTGCGAATACGAGGCTGCGCATGCGTGTCGTCATCGTGAGCCTGCCTTGGAGAGTGTGCGGATGTAGCACATCAGTGACTCTACTTCCGTATCGGTCAGCACGCCGCGGAATGTCGGCATGCCCGGCTCGAATCCCTTCACGATTTCACCGGCCGGGTCGAGGATGGAGCGGCGCAGGTATGCGTCGTTCGCTGTGCGTGTTGCGCCAGTGGTGAGTGTCACGCTCGAGCCGTACAATCCCTTGAGCGTGGGTCCCGTCTTGCCGGCGAGTGTGCCATCGATCGAGTGACAGCCGATGCATCCCTTCTGCTGGTAGAGCGCGGCACCCAATGCTGCGGTTGCTGCGGAACTCGTTGCGACCCCCGTCGGCTTCGAGAGCGCACTCCGCGCACTGGCGCGCCAGTCAACAGACGCGAAACCGTTGCGGGCAAGGTCGAGCGGGTCGACGGCGTGAACGGTGAGGTAGAGCGTGTCGCGCATCGCGGTACCGTCCCTGCCCCGGATGTCGAAGCCAAGCTGGAATTGCATGGCTGGCTTCATGTCCGGCACAACCAGCAGTACGCTGCGACCGTCGGCGGAGAGGTGTGCGCGAAGTGGCAACGATTCCTCGCCCGGTGTGCCGTCGAGCTTGAAATGGCCAGAGCCGTAGCCAGCGCTCCGGACGTAATTCCACCGCTTGAGTTCATAGCGCGCCGGGTTCGTCGCAGTTGCATCGAGCGGAGTGGCGAAGCGCACGAGAATTCCCTGCTGCCCCGAATGCACCGCCACGGGCAACCGGCTGGGCCGGCCCGTATAGCGCACGCGTATCAGGCTCGAGACCTCCGTCGCCTTCGAGCCCCACACGCTGAATCCCGCGAGATAGAGCTGGCCGTCGTACGGACTCACGCGGCCCTTCAGCGTGGGCGCGCGGTACTGGCCCGGCAGCGCGATGAGCGCGCCCTGCACGGCAGAGCGTGTGCTATCGATATAGACGCGAAACGGGCCGGGCCTGCCGTACGACAGGTGCACGAGTGCGTCGCCGCCAAATCCCATGCGCCCGCCATTCACCCAGACTTCACCGGCCCCGGACTGGTCCACCTCGTGCGGGATCCACACCAGCGGCAACTGCGGCGTGGGGAGTGGCGTCGTGCGATGCGCCGACGCCGGCACGCCGTAGTAGCCACCATCGCGCAACAGGAAGATGGGCGTGGACGGAACGAAGTTGCCCTGCTGATCGGACGCTGCAATGGTACCGGTGCGCGGATTGGTGCCGATGATGGGCTCGCGCAGACCCGTGGCAAAGGTGCGGATGGACCGGCCGTCGGCCGACACCTCCTGCACCGTGCCGCTCTGGCTGGAGCCGGCGCGAAACCCCGGCATGATTGCCGGTGCGGTCTTCGGCCCATTGTCGAGCGCACTTCCAATGGCAAGGTAGAATCCGCCGCCAGCCCTGGCTGACATGCCCAGTGGAAACTCGCGCGACTCGCCGGACTGGTGACTCAGGTTGGTGAAGTTCTCGTACCGGTCGGCTTCGCCGTCACCGTTCACGTCGAGCAGTCGCACGATTCCCTGCCGATCGTGGACGTAGATGGTGTCGTGCACGACGCTGAGGCTCAGGGGCTCGTACAGGCCGGAGGCGAACCGCTTCCACTGCATCCTGCTGAGGCCCCGCTCCGCCCCGGACACCACCCACACGTCTCCCTCGAACGTCACGACAGCCGCTCGACCATCCGTGAAGAAATCCACGTCGGCAACGCGCACGTTGCGGCGCCACGGATTCGCGAGCGGCAACGTGAGACGATCGACGACGTAGTCCGCGGTGTCGGGCGAGAGGTCGCCGCGCGTCGTTACGGTGCCCGGCCAGTGGGACACCCCACCACGCTCGGTATTCGCCATGGTGACCGGCTCGGCAAGCAGCGCGTTCATCACCCCGCGATCGGCCGATCGGCCGCGCCATGCTACCACACGAAAGCGCGATGCAGGCGCGCCGGCCGGTATGCGCACCGTGACGTAGCGCCCCGAATCCACGTGAAGCCCCACGCCTGCTGCTGCACCCACGAGACCGATGGCGGTCGCTGTGTCGCGCGCCCCGCCCTGACTCACGACCACCGTGCCAGCGCTCGAATCGGCAGAACTGCCGAGCGGAAGTTCGGCGACAACGAGTGACAGCGCCGTGACGGTGGGGCCGAGCTGGAAGGTTCGCGTGATACCCACCTGTCCCGCCGATGCAACGCTGCCGAGCTGCTCGCGAATGTCCGTGCCCGCCACCGTATACGAGAGGACGGCCTCAGTACCTGCGACGTCGAGTCCATTCCACCGACCCTGTTCGGCCGCAATGGGACCACGACCCATCGCCTGCGGGTTGGGTCCGGCCGGCCGAGGGTCGCGGAAGTCGGGCGCTGCACGCGTCCAGCCTGGATAGATGCCGTTGGCGATGACCGGCGTTCCGAGCACCCTGGAAATGGCGTTGTTCTTGTTGCCCGCCTCCTGATACGACACCTGCGCCATTGTTGTGAGCGACACGAAGTTGCCGCGCCACGCCACGGACATGCGGAGGAGATCGGTGTCGAAGCATGCGTAGCTCTCGTTGCCCAGCATCACGATCACGCAGCGGACGGCCAGGTTGCGCTCGGGAAATGCCGCGCCAAGCTTTCCCGCGTCCACGGTGGAGACAATGAATGGAAAACCCCGCTCCACGAACGGTGCGAACGGATCGTCGCGCGGCGAGGCGCTGATTCCTGTGGTCGCGAGTGCGAGCGCCACGGCAAGCATGCTGGACTTCGATCTGCTGGTCACGAGCAAATGGCTCCAGGCGGCAGGGCACGAGCGAGGTGGGTCCCACTAGCTTAGGCGCCCGACCAGAGGCTGGCTATTGGCCGCCTGGCGAAGTCGCGCGCGGGTATCGTCGAGGTGCCCACACGGCGGACATCGGCGACGCCCTTTTCCGCGCTCCAGGCGGCACGCAACTCAACCGCTACTCCGTGAGATACAGCACGAAAGCCGCCGCCATCATCACCCCACCCATCACCGACAGCCCGGACCATCCCCCGCGAATGAACGTCGCGGGCGCGAGCGACGAGCCGGTGGCTCCCCCAAGGAAGACGGCCGTCATGTACACGGAGGTAATGCGACCACGTGCCTCCGGCGCGATGGCGTAGATGACCCGCTGGCTCACCACCTGGTTGAACTGCGTGGCGGCATCCAGCAGGATCGCCGCCGCGGCGAGCATGATGAGTATCCCCGCCGCGCCCGACCAACCGGAGACCAGGAAGGCAAGCACCGCGGCACCTAGCGCACCCGTGGTTCCCGCGCGAGTGTAGCCGCGATCCGCCAGGCGGCCCGCGATTGGCGCGGCCAGCGCACCGCCGGCGCCCGCCAGTGCGAACAGCGCAATACCTCGCTGCCCCAACCCGAATCGCTGCGCCAGGAAAAGCGGCGCTCCGGTCCAGAACAGGTTGAACGCCGCGAACATCGTGGCCTGATACGCCGCTCGGCGGCGAATCACCGGTTGCGTGAAGAGGAGCTTCATGCTCGACAGCAACACCTGTCCGTAGTGCATGTCCGTCCGTGGGCGACGCTCGGGCAACATGCGCGCGAGCAGCACCTCCAGCGCCACCATGCCGGCGGCGCTCACCCAGAAAATGGCGCGCCATCCGAAGCTGGCGGCGAGCATGCTTGCTGCCGGTCGCGCAAGCATGATGCCCGTGACGAGGCCCCCCATGATGTTTCCGACGACCCTGCCCCGATTCTCGTCCGAAGCCAGGTGCGCAGCGAACGGCACCAGGATCTGTGCGCCAACGCAGCAGAAGCCCGTGAGGAACGAGAAGGCCAGGAACGTCGCCGCCGACGTCGACGTCGCCACACCGACGAGGCTGACGACGACACCGGCGAGCATGATGAGTGCGAGCCGGCGATTCTCGACGAGGTCGGCCAGCGACACGATGAACAGCAGCCCCGCACCGTATCCCAACTGGGTGAGGGTCACCGTGAAACCAGCCAGTCGGGGAGGAAGCCCGATGGCCGGTGCGATGAGGCCGATGAGTGCCTGGGAATAGTAGAGGTTGGCAACCATCGCCCCGCAGGCAAATGCGAAAACAGCAATGAGCCCCGGGCTCATGGTATCCGTGCGCGTTGCTGTCGAAGTCATCACCGAGGGTCTGGGGAAATGGCCAGCCTGATCATATCACACGGTCTGGTCATGGGGCATCACGAGGGCGATCATTGCTCAGCCCCGCTGGCCGACCCGATCATCAACCGATCCGATGCACCTTCGTTCCCTGCCTTTCGTCCTCGCGCTTCCACTCGCGCTCCACATTGCGCTCGGCACCACGGTGTCGGGCCAGGTGCCGCGCCGCCCCGCTGGAGGTGACAGCACGCTCCGCCAAGGCGCGCCCGGTGGTGTGTCCTCGAACGCATCCACATCGAGCGCCGACTCCGCCTCCGCCAGCACTGATCCGCTCACCCGCCTGCTGGGCAAGATCTCCTACCGCAACCTCGGGCCTGCCGCGTACAGCGGGCGCGTGACCGCGCTGGCCGTGCCGACGCCGTACCGGAAAACACTCTATGTCGGCGCGGCCGGTGGTGGCGTGTGGAAGACGACCAACGGGGGCGTCACCTGGCGGCAGGTCGGCGATTCCCTGCACAACCAGACGGTGGGTGACCTCGCCGTGGCGCCGAGCGACACGAACGTGGTCTGGGTGGGCACGGGAGAGCGAAATTCGTTGCGATCCCAATCGTGGGGCAATGGCGTCCACAAGTCCACGGATGGCGGGCGCACGTGGCATCGCATGGGGCTCGCCGACTCGCGCTCCATCGCACGCGTCGTGATTCATCCCACCAATCCGGATATCGTCTACGTCGCCGCGCTGGGGCACCTCTGGGGGCCCAACGCCGAGCGCGGCGTCTACAAGACTATCGACGGCGGCGCGCACTGGTCGCGCATCCTCTTCGTGAACGACACCACCGGCGCGACCGATCTCGAGCTCGATCCCGCCAATCCGGAGGTGGTCTACGCCAGCATGTGGCACCGCGTGCGGCTGGGCGGATCACACATGCAGGGAACCGGACGGGGGAGCGGTATCTACAGGAGTGCAGATGGCGGCAAGACCTGGACGCTACTCACCGACGCCGCACGCAACACGGGCCTTCCCACACGTGACATCGGCCGGGCATCGATCGCCGTCTCGGCCTCTCGGCCGGGCACTGTCTACGCCATGGTGGGGGTGGACCGCGCCGTGACAGACGTGGGGGCCGCACCATTCGGCGGCGTGTTCCGATCTACCGATGGGGGCGATCACTGGACGCAGGTGAACGACCTGGCCACGAGCCCGCACTACTACTACGACGAGATCGTTGTCGATCCGGCTGATGACCAGCACGTGTATGTGCTGGCGTCGCCGGTGCTGGTGTCGAAGGATGGCGGGCGAACGTTTGCCACCGACTCGCTCTACAATGTGCACGTGGATAACCACGCGCTCTGGATCGACCCGGCGGACCATGCGCACATGATTCTGGGCAACGACGGCGGCGCGTACGTCACGAACGACGGCGGCCGCGCGTGGGAGCATGCCGAACTGCCCATCGGCCAGTTCTACACCATCATCGCCGACAGCAGTGTGACACCCTACCGCGTCTGTGGCGGGTTGCAGGACAACGGCGTGTGGTGCGGTCCCAGCCGCACGCGCGATTCTACAGGGGTGATGGATGCCGACTGGTATGCCGTGAACGGTGGCGACGGCATGTGGGTGCAGGTGCCGTGGCACGATCCGCACATCATCTACAGCGAATGGCAGTACGGCAGCATGTCGAAGGTGGACACGCGGACCTGGAAGCGGGAGTCCATCAAGCCGCTGCCACTCGATGCCGGCGGCGACGCGGGCTACGACTATCGCTGGGGCTGGACCGCCCCCATCCTGCTGTCACAGCACGACTCCTCCGTGCTGTACGTTGGCGCAAACCGGCTCTTCCGCCTGCACGACCGCGGGAGCAAGGGCATGGACTCCGAGATTCTGGGCCCGGACATGACGCGTGCAGACCGCGCGCATCCGTCGGCCGAGGGTGGCAATACCAGCTATCACGCACTGTTGAGCGTGGCCGAGAGTCCGCGAGACGGGAAGGTGCTGTGGACGGGCAGCGACGATGGACTCGTCTGGCTCTCGCGCGATGGCGGAAGCTCGTGGGCAAACCTCACGGCAAACCTTCCGAAGGACGCGCCCACGATGTGCTTCGTGACTGCCATTGCACCGAGCCATCAGGATGCCGGTGCGGCGTGGCTTACGTACGACTGTCATCATCGCGACGATTACCAGCCGCACGTCTACCGTACTACGGATTACGGGCACAGCTGGAAGGCGGTCGTGCGCGGGCTGCCAACGGATGCCGGTTCGCTCACCGTGTATGCCGACCCCTTCAATGCGCGGCTTGCCTGGGTGGGTACTGCTGTCGGCGCGTACGTCACGGTGGACGCGGGTGAGCATTGGCAGAAGATGGGTCGCAACCTTCCGTACGTACCCGTCGAGAAGTTTGCCCTGTCGTATCGCGATCGCGAGCTGGTGGTCGGCACGCATGGGCGCGGCGTGTGGGTCGCGGACGTGCGGTCGCTGGAGGAGATGACAGACACACTGCTCGCGGAGCGGGCCCACCTGTTCGCCGTTCCCCCGGCCTTGCAGTACCGCTACACGGATACGTATCCATCGTCCGGCTCGCGGCCCTTCATGTCGCCGAATCCCGCGCGCGGGGTGGCCATCACCTACTGGTTGCGCGAGGCGCAGCCCGGCACGCTCGATCTCTACATCACCTCGGCGGCTGGTGACACGGTGCGCAAGCTGACTGGGCCGGGATACGCCGGATTGCAGAGCGTCACGTGGGACCTGGGCCGTGACAAGCCGCGTCCCCGGGAACTCGGTGCGCCTACCGACGTGAAAGACCTGCGTCGTGTGGAACCGGGCGACTATCTCGTCACCTTGACGGTTGGGGGCCGAAAGCAGACGCAGCGCATTCGCGTGGAGGAGTGGCCGGAAGGAAAGGTGGGGCGCGTACCATGAGAGAAGTGCGCAGCGTGACCGGCCGGGTTGTTGATGCGTGTTTTGCGTCGTCGGTGCTGTTCGCGCTCTCGGCGTGCGGTGGTGTGGCAGAACCCACGGTGGCGGGTGCTCCCGTCTCACTCGTCATCGCGAGAGCGACGACCGGTGGCATACCCGGTGGACTGCTGGCGCCGCAACCAGTCGTTGAACTGCGCGATGTGTCGGGCAATCGTGCGTTTGGTGCCACACGACAGGTGACGGTGTCGCTCACCGGCACTGGTGGTGGCAGCCTTGCCGGAACGACCACGGCAACTTCCATTGATGGCGTAGCGACATTCACGGACCTCCGAATCACGCAGGCGGGGACGTATTCGCTCACGTTCAGCTCAGGCACACTGGCGCCCGTTACGATGGGCCCAATCACCATCACCAGCACGCTCTTCCGGGAAACGTTCAGCGTCGTTGGGAATCAGCTCAATCCGGCGGTGTGGACCACCGAGACCGGTCCCGCGTCCTTCCTGGGAAGGACCCAACTGGCCGACTGGGTGCATCCCGCCAGCGGAGGAACCTTCGTGGTCGGTGCCGCGGGCGCGGAGCTCGCGCTCAATACGTTCAACCCCACCGGCAGCTCGCTCTTCGGCACGCACGGCAAGACGCTGGAAGTCTTCCAGCCCAGCGCGACAAGTGCCATTGTCTTCACCGCACGTGTTCAGGTCGTATCGCTACAGCCTGGACTGGTGTACGGCGTGTACTTCTTCGGATGCCCCGGCAACTGCGCCACGCAGCACGACGAGATCGACGTCGAGCTCGTGACGAACCGGTTGCAGCCTGGTGCCCCGCTGATGGTGCAACTGAACTGGTATGCGAACGAGCCGCTCGGCGCAGGGCACGGCGGATTGTTTCCGCTTCCTGCCGGGTTTGACCCTCTGGCGGTGCACGACTGGACGATCCGCTGGTCGCTCGGGCGCATTGATTTTTCCGTGGATGACACGCCGTTGTCGTCGGTCACCAACGCAGTACCCAGGGGCGCCATGGGGGCCAACATCATTGCGTGGGGGCCGGGTACTGACTGGCCGGAGGCCTATAATTCCGCACTGAAGGTTGCGGGCAGTGCGTCGCAGAACACCCGACACGTCGCGTACGTCAAGTCTGTGACGGTCAGCGCAGTCGATGCCTCCGCGAAGTGAGGACCGCATGTCCCGAATGACCTGGCGAGCATGGGCAGTCCTCCTCTCCTCCGCCGCGTTGGGGACAGCCGTGGCGTGCCGGTCCAAGCCCGCGTCGGTGGAAGAGCTGTACACCACGCGTACGCTCGGGCGCAGCTTTCTCCAGCGCAATCAGTTGCCCGAGGCAGAGGCGGAGTTCAAGAAGCTCACGAAGCTCGCGCCGGATGATCCGGCTGGCTACGCGGACCTTGGCCTCACGTACCTGCAGGCCGGCCGCTTCCCCGATGCTGAAACACAGCTGTTGCGTGCCCGCAAGCTCGACCCCGCGAGCACGGAAATCGGCCTCATACTCGCGAAACTCTATGCGCTGACGCGGCGCCCGTCTGATGCGCGTGCCACGCTGGAGCGCCTCGGTCGCGACACCGCTGGCAACGCGCACGTGCTGTACGCGCTGGCCGAGCTCGACGCGGCGCAGCCGGACAGCGCGTCGCTGCGGCGGTATGAGGATCGCCTGCGGGCGGTGCTGGCCGTTGCGCCGGCGAATCTTGCCGTGCGCCTGAAGCTCGTGGACGTGCTTGCGCGGCGCGGCGCGGCGGACAGCGCGGTGCGGCAGCTCGAGGAAGTGCGGCGCATTCCGCCTGAGCCGCCCGCGGAGGCGCGCGCATACCTCGACAGTGCAATCCAGCGGCTGCGCGCCCTGCAGCTCGCACCGGCTCGGCTGGCACTCGACCGCATGCTTCACCTCATCGAACTCACCGCGCCCTATCAGGCAGCGCTGGACGATGTTCGCTGGACGGATGGACCCATCGCAGGCCGGCCCGTGCTCACGTTTGCACCAAAGGACTTCATTCACGGTGCACGCGACCGCGCGACTGTCGATCTGGCCAGGTTCATCGAGGCAACCACGGACGCGGGATTCGCGGGGTCGGTGCCGGGTACGGGCAGCGGGCCCGCTGCCCTCGCGACGGGCGACATCGACGGCAATGGAACGGATGCCGTATTCGTCTCAAGGTGGTCGCCCGCTACCAACAAGTCTGTTGCGCACCTCTATCGTGTGCAGGGCGGATTTGTCCAGGACGCAACTGCACGGTCGGGACTGTCACTGCCGAATGGCGCCGCATATGCCACGTTCGTGGACTACGACAACGATGGCTGGATGGACCTCTTCGTCATCGGCACCGAAGGGCGTGGTCACCTGTTCCGCAACAATGGCAATGGCACCTTCGTCGACGTTTCGGCCAGGGCCGGCGTCGGCGACGTGCATGGCGCGCGCAAGGCGCTCTTCGCGGACCTGGATCATGACGGCGACCTCGACCTCCTCCTCATCGGCACGGGCCAGCGCACTGTCTATCGCAACAACCTTGACGGCACGTTCACTGACGCCACTGTGGCATTCGGTCTCGCCGGTGCGAGTGCGAGTGATGCCGCCGTGGCCGACTTCGATGGCGATGGTCGCATCGACCTCGTCCTCGCGAGCGACCATGGCGTTTCCCTGTATCACAACGGAGGGGCGCAGCGGTTCACGGACGCCACGGCCGCGAGCGGTCTGGCATCGCCCGCCAGCGCCACGGCTGTTGCGGTGGGCGACTACAACAACGATGGCTTCCTGGATCTCTTCGTCACGAGTGCCAAGGGCGGCGAGCCTGTCCTCTGGCTGAACAGTGGAAACGGAACCTTCGCGCGCGATGTCCGGTCGGGCGCTGCGTTGAAGCCGCTGTATGGCATGGCAGGATCAACGGCGACGTTCGTGGACTACGACAACGATGGCTGGCTTGACCTCGTGGTGAGTACGTCTGCCGAGCGTGGGAAGGGGACGCCGGGAATGTTCCTGTTCCGGAATGATGGCACGGGCAGGTTCCTCGATCGGTCATCGCTGATACCAGTCGCCGTCCGGAACGTTGGTGCCACCGCGATCGCCGCCACCGACATCGACGACGATGGCGATGAAGACCTCATGCTCATGGACGACGCCGGCGCCCCGCACCTGTTGCGCAACGACGGCGGAAACAGCAACCTCGCCGTGAACGTGGAGCTCAAGGGGCTGGGCGCGGGAAGCGGGAAGAACAACGCATTCGGCATCGGGGCCAGGGTGGAACTTCGCGCCAGCGAGATCTACCAGACGCGCGTGGCCACTGGCCGCCGGACGCACTTTGGTCTGGGGTCGCATCTCAAGGCCGACGTGGTTCGCATCGAATGGCCAAACGGCGTACCGCAGACCGTTTACTTCCCCGGCACCGACCAGACTGTCGTCGAACGCGAGTCCCTGAAGGGCTCATGCGCGTTCGCGTACACCTGGGATGGTACGCGCTTCCGCTTCGTGACGGACGCCATGTGGCGTAGCGCCCTTGGCATGCCGCTCGGCCTCATGGGCAGCACCAGCGCGTTCGCTCCCGCCGGCGCATCGCAGGAATACCTTCGCATTCCCGGCGATGCCCTCAAGCCGCGCGACGGACGGTATCTCCTGCAGCTCACCGAGGAGCTTTGGGAAACGGCATACGCCGACGAGGTGAAGCTCCTCACCGTGGACCATCCGGATTCGGTGGACGTGTTCGTCGATGAACGGTTCGTCCCCCCCGGACCCGTGAAGCTTCGCCTCTTCCAGGTGGCGCATCGCGAGCTCCCACGCTCGGCAACAGACGACCGCGGGAACGACGTCCTTCCCGCGCTTCGCGAGAGCGACGACGTCTTCGTGTCCAACCTCACTCCCACGCAATACCAGGGGGTGGTGCAGCCACACGACCTGATCATGGACCTCGGCCCCAGCGCGGGA
>JAYVNZ010000037.1:0-2661 GCA_043758185.1 Gemmatimonadaceae bacterium
TACGGGCTGCCAGGCGTGTAGGTCTGCACTACGACGACACCGACGTCTGAGCCCGACGGAAAGGGCACGCCCAGCCAGGATTCGGAGCGCCTGCCAAGAAGCCGGACGCTCTCGTCGTCGAGCATCCTCTCGACCTCATCGCGATTCTCCAGCTTCGGCGTTCCGCTCGCTCGCACGAGATCGGTGAGCCCGCCACGGAGATCCAACGGCGTATTGAGGGGGAAGGAATCGTATTCGTCGGCGCGATAGAGGAAGGAGTACCTGTCGCTGCTCGCGTCGTACATGGCGACGAAGAAGTTGTGGGCACGCATCACCGTCTTGACCTGCTCGTGAATGCTCACCAGCAACTCGTCGAGCGTCTGGCTCCTCGTTGTCGCGTCGAGGATGTTGTACAGCGCAAGGCGGATGTTCTCGCGCTTCCGCTCGTCGGTGCTCTCCGCCGGAGTGTTCCTCGCAGGGAGATCGACAGCGGCGAGCTCATGGTGCTGCGGGCTCGCTCCATGCTCCTGCGCAATGGGCTCGAGATCACGACTCCGCCACGCCATCCGGCCGATCAGCCAGCCCGCTCCGCCGAGCATGACGGTGAGGACCACATGCGCAGCAAGGTGTGCCGGACCAGTGTCTGCCCCACTGATGGATTGGCCGGCGACGTGAAGATGCTCGAGCCCGAACAGCACAATGCCCACCGCACTCAGGGAAATTCCCACGAGCGCAGGGCTCCGGGCCAGGAGGCTCATCATTCGTGAGACGGAATCGATGTGTCGATCCTTGAGCCGCGCAGACATCTCCGCCCGGCTAGGAGGGGTTACAGGGTGCCAGCAACCGTGGGCAAGCAGTGCGCCAAATATGCATCAAGCTCGATGTCCGGGTCTGCCGCCATTCGCACCTCATGGCATGCATGACATACGCCTCGATATGCGGACCAGCAAGCTCATGCGGGAGGTTGCTCGCTGCTCCTGCATCAGCCTGAAGTTGGCGGGCACGTGCTGGAACGTCAAAGTCCACTACGACGGGAGGTGAGGCAAGCTCGTGAGCCACAATCGCGCTGGCCGCCAAGGGCCACGGGCTGGCGGCGCAATACGTGCCTTAGAGGGTAATGCGCAGGCCGCAAAGCCTCACTGCGAGTACGACCATCCTAAAAAGGATAGCCACCGTGAAGTACATAGCCGCACTTCTGCTGATCGCGCCGCTCGCCATCTCCCACGCCCAGATGAGCCCGGCGCTCGAAGACTCGCTCGCCAATATCCCGAACAGCCGCCAGCGAACCGCAGCCCTTCGAGACTACGCCCGGACGAGCGATCCCGAGACGCTGCGCGCAATCATGCGCGTTGCGCGCACCATCCCGAACAGCACCGACAAGTCTCGCTTGCTCGAGACGCTCGCTCCGCGCTACCTCAGCGGAGATTCGACCCTGGCCCGTACGTATTTCCGGGTGGTGCGAACGGTGCCGTCGTCCGAGGAGCTGAGCGACCTGCTCATCTCCCTCGTCCCGTACGCGGCGAAGTCCGACCAGATCGCAAACGCCATCATCGAGACGTCGCGGGCCGTTCCATCGTCAGCGCAGCGGTCGGACGTCCTGACCACACTCGTGGAAAGCGGCGCGGTGCGCAGCAACGCCGTTCGCGAGAATTTCGCGGAGGCCACCCAGGACCTTCCCGGCGAACACGATCGCCGTCAGGTCATGCGCGCGGCGTCAAGGCACTGAGAGCGGTTGTCATCAGCAAGCGCGTCAACCGCGCCCCAGCACGCCGGCAGCAATGAGATCGTCGCGCATGCCGGATCCCGGCTGCGCAGGATGGCGCAGGTACCACCACTGCGCAGCGCGGTCCGCGCCAGCCACCAGCGGCCGCGGCGATTCCACCGTCGCGCGACGGAACCGCTCATCCGCCCGTGCAAGGATCGATTGCAGGTCGTGTCGCGCATCCTCGTGGGTGACGGAGATCGCGCCGGCAATGATGTCGCGGAGATCGAGGTCGTTGAGCCAGTCGTCGAGCGTGAAGTCATAATGCTCGGCGCGCGATGCGATGGCGTCCCACTGCATCACGAGGCCGCGGAGCCCAGTGTTCCGCACGGTCTGGGAGACTCCGCGCTCGGCGAGGTATCGTGCGACAGGATCGTGCGGGTCCCGCCGTTCGTCGTGTCCCGTCATGCCACGCTCCGGGCAATCAATGGAGGCGCTGCGCCTGGCGGCGAAAGTACGCCTCGCCATTGTTCGGCTTGAAGAAGGTGCGGATCGTTCCATCGGCGTTGAAGGCGACAAAGGCGCCCGTGGCGCGGTCGTAGCGCGACGTGGTTCCGTCGGTACGCCGGATTTCCTCGATCGCTCCGCCCACCCGTGCATCGCGCAGTGCCTGTGCAGCGCGCAGGTACTCCTGTTCAGTCATTGGCGCGAAGTCCGCGCCATGCTTGGCGAAATGCTCATCGAGCTGCCGGCGGGAGTGAAAGCCGACGCCGGATTGGCGCGCCGTTGAACTCCGGGTGGCAGTGGATTTCTGCGTGCCTCCGTCAGCTGCGCACGCGCCCAGCGCCAGCAGTGCGGTAAGCACAGCGATCCCGCGCCGCCACTTCATTAGCGCCATCTGTCGCCGCACGAACCATGGACCAATATCATTGAACATCCTCTCGCATCGGTTTCCAGCGCAGCCTTCAGGTCACATCCAC
>JAYVNZ010000038.1:0-19122 GCA_043758185.1 Gemmatimonadaceae bacterium
GTGACGTCTCCATGTCCCGAGAGGCCGAGATAATTATAGTTTGCGAAATTCACCAGTTCGCGGCCGCCGACACTCGCCGTTGCGCCGGACACGCCATCATGCACCGCAAAATACGGGTTGAGGGCATCGCCGGCGGTCGCCTCGGCGAGGCGTCCCATGAGCGTGCGGTATTCCGGCCACTCGTCGATGGCGCGCGCGTCGGCGTGCACCGCGCGGTCCGCCGTCACCGACGCGATGGACGGCAGCTCCACCCGTACGCCATCCACCGCACTCGCAAATTCCCCGATGGTTGCCGATCGCCAGAGCAGCGACGCGTCAACACGGCGGCCGAGATGGCCCTCGAGTGCCACCACCAGTCGCGTGGCCGCAAGGGAGTCGAGACCGTGATCGCGCAGGCTCGTGTCTGCGCTCGCCACGCCCGGTGCCAACTGGAACTCGTCGCTCAGCCACTCCAGGATGAACGCCAGCGATGGAGAGACAACCTTGTCGCGCGGAGCGCGGACAACGTGTGTAACCGCCGGCGCGGACGCGGTCACCCACGTCGTGGCCAGCATGGCATCGAGCGCAGTGTTGGTGCGCTGCTCGACGTCGCCCACCGCCTCGTTGGCCCAGGCGATGGAGTCTTCCAGGTTCTGCCCCAGCAACGCAGCCCGCTCGTCGGCGTGGGCTGTGCCACAGCGGGCGAGTGCAGACTGGAAGCGCTCGTCGAAATGGGCAATGGCGAGATCGGCGCCCGACGTTCCGCGCGTCCGTGCGATGCGCGCGGCCGCGAGCAAAACACCCTCCGTCACCACGCTGCCGAGCAGCAACGACGCCCATTGGTGCGAAGCGGCGCGCGTGGCGCCGTGTGCAGACAGCCGCTCCGCCGCCTGCAGTGCCGCGCGCCCCACCCGATCCGCCACGTCCGGCGCGCCGAGTCGCTCCGCGAGCAGGGTGCGTTGCGCCGCCGGATCGCGCATGGCACGCGTGCCGAGATGCACGAGCAGTGGCTCGGTGGGTCCCTCGAAGATTCGCAGCAACCGCGCATCGCGGAACAATTGCGCCAGCGGATTACTCTCCACATAGCCGCGGCCGCCGAGCAACTGGAGCGCGTCGTCCACGGCAGTCCAGAGCAGCTCGGGCGCGGCCGTCTTGCACACGATGAACGCGTCATCTGCGAGCATCACGCCCGCATCGAGCGACTCGGCAACCACGGCGAGGTAGGCGTCGAGTGCGGCACCAGATGCCGCCATCGCCCCCAGCCGTGCCCGCGTGGCGGGATGATCGAGCAGGCGACCAGAGGCAACGGTGCGGCGAGAGGCGTATCGGTGGGACAGTTGCAGCGCGCGCTTGATGCCGCCCAGACACATCGCCGCCACACCGAAGCGCGCGTGGAGGAACGTGTCGTGCGCCACCTGCATGCCCCCGCCTACCGCACCGAGCACTGCGTCCGGCCCCACCTGCACCCCTTCGAGATGCACGGCATTCTGGAGCATGCCACGCATGCCCAGGGTGAGCGCTGCCTCGCCCACGCGCAGGCCGCGCGCACCGGCGCCGACGAGAAACGCCGTGATCCCGCCGTCATCACCCGGAACACGGGCAAAGACCGTCACCGTGCGCGCCGCGCCCGCAGAGCCGATCCAGCTCTTCACGCCGTGCAGTTGCCATCCCCCGTCGTGTGGAACGGCAAGGGCTTCAATGGCCCACGGGTTCGAACCCGCGGCAGGTTCCGTGAGCGCGAGTGCAGCGATGCCGTCGCCTCGCGCGAGCGATGGCACGATGGCATCGCGAATGGCGGGCGCGGCATGCCGCAGCAGCGGCCGTACGCCAAGCGAGTTGTGCCCGCCAACATAGGTGGCGAGGGTGAGGTCGATCGCCGCAAGCTGCTCCACCACGCGGAGGACATCCACGTTCGCGAGGCCGAGTCCCCCGAGTTCCTGCGGCACCTGCAGCCCGAACAGCCCCTGCTCCGCGAATGCACGCGTCACGTCGGGATCCATCCTCCGCTCCTCGTCCATCGCGCGCGAGTCGAGGGTGGTCCGTGCATACTCGCGCAGCCAGGTACGCAGGCGAGCCGCCCGCTGTTCACTCGTGCCGGCGGTCGGCCCCTCGCCGCTGGCGCGGAGATCAGTAGCCGCCCCGCTCTTCGTGAGCTCATGCGACTCGTACTGCTCGCGTGTGCGGCGGCGCTGCAGCTTTCCGCTCGATGTCTTCGGGAGCGTCCCATGACGAATGAGCACCACGTCGTCCACACGAACGCCCTGCGCATTCGCCACGGCAGACCGCACCGCGCTCACGACTGTCGCATCCGCCGTCGCGCGATGATGTCGTACCACTTCGGCAACCACCACCACGTGTTCGCGACCGAGCATGCCCGTACTGAACGCGGCCACGCCACCCGCGCGAATGGCGGCGTGCGCGTGTTCCGCGGCGGTCTCGATATCCTGCGGATAGAAGTTGCGGCCCCCCACGATCACGAGATCCTTGAGCCGCCCCGTGACCAGGAGGTTGCCGCCATGCAGCGCGCCAAGATCGCCGGTGCGCAGGTACGTTGCGCTGCTGCCAGCCAGGCGTGCGTTGAACAGTGCCGCGGACTCCTCTTCGCGACCCCAGTAACCCGCGGCCACGCTTCCGCCGGCGATCCAGATCTCGCCAACCAGGCCCTCGGCGCACTCGACGCCCGTCTCGGCATGCACCACGCGCACATCGAGCGAAGGCGCCGGCGGACCGACGCTCACCAGCTGCGCAGCCTCGGCGTTGGCACTCGGCACGAGTCGGCGCGCGAGCAGGCTGCCGCGATCGACAGAGACGATCGTGGGGTCCTGGTCGCGTGACTGACCTGCGGCCAGCAGCGTGGTCTCCGCGAGACCGTAGGACGGCATGAACGACGCGCGGCGGAATCCCACCGGCGCAAACCGCCTGGCAAAGTGGTCGATCGTCTCCGGACGGATCGGCTCCGCCCCATTGATCGCGATGCGCCAGCACGACAGGTCAAGCGACGCGGTCTCCTCCTCCGAGACACGCTCCGCGCACAGGTCGTACGCAAAGTTCGGTGCTCCGCTGGTGGTGCCCCGATAGCGCGAGATCGCTTCCAGCCAGCGAACGGGCCGCTGTGCAAAGGTGGACGGCGACATCAGGGTCACCGGATATCCCGCATACAGCGGCTGCAGGATGGCGCCGATGAGACCCATGTCGTGGTATGGTGGCACCCAGAACACCGCATGGTCTCCCTCGCGCGGCTCGCTCGCCCGGTGGATGACCGACAGGTTGTGCAACACCGCCGCATGCGGCAGGATCACGCCGCGCGGATCGCCGGTGGAGCCCGATGTGTATTGCAGAAACGCAATGTCCTCTGCCGTGGAGGTGCGCATGACCTCTTCGCCGGACGCGTTCCGCATGGCTTCCACATCCAGCCACGCGAGGTGCGCAAGCGTGGGCGACGCGGCGATGAACGGTGCCAGCCGGTGATGCAGCGTGGCGGACACGATCGCGACACGGGCGCCGCTGTCCGCCGCGATGCGGGCCACCCGTGCGTCAGGGCGTCGAGGATTGGGTGGATACGCCGGTACGGCAATTACCGCCGCGCACTGGCAGGCCCAGAGCGCCGTGATGTAGTCCAGGCCCGGCGGTAGCAGGAGCACCACGCGGTCACCCGGTGCAGCCACCCGAGCGATGTCGCGTGCCATGCGCGCTGCCTGTCCACGCAGGGCGCCGAAGGACACCGTGGCGTCTTCCTCCCCCGATGACGACAGGAAGCGATAGGCCAACGCATCACCGTGTCGGCCAGCACGATAGTCCAGCACGTCACGCAGCGTCCGGCAGCCGGCGCGCTGCGCGTCGTCCTGCATCCCCGGGCTCAGGCGCCCGTCCCGCGCTGGGCGGCCACGGACTCCAGGCGCTGCCGAGAGCGCAGCCACCCCGCACTCAGGTACCAGGCGTACGTCTGCTGGAGGCCTTCATCGAGGTCGACGAGCGGCGCCCACCCAAGTTCGCTCCGGATCCGCGACGAATCGCACAGCCACCAAGCTGGCGCAGCCAACGCCACCTTGTGCGCGTTGATGAGCATCGCGCGGCCGGTGATCAGACTCGCTGCGCTGCCCGCCTGGCCAGCCATCCGGAGCACGGCGCTCGGCAGCTGCACTTCGAGTGAGCGCGTGCCCGCGATGGCGGCAATCCGGGCGTACAGGGTACGCCACGACACCGGCGTCGCTGATCCCACGAAATACGTCCGGCCGCGAGCCGCTTCGGCGTCCGCGGCCAAAAGGAGCGCCTCGACAAGGTCACGCACGTGCACCATCGACATCGCCTGGTCACGTGGTGCGGCATACACCGCCACCCGGTTGGTCGCCTGCTTGAACACACTCAGGAAATCCGTGTCCCGGGGTCCATACACCGCGCTCGGCCGTACGATGGTGATGGGCACCGTGGCCGCGTAGCGCACCATTGCCTGCTCCGCCTCGAGCTTGCTGCGCCCGTACGCCTCGATGGGCCGCGGTGAATCGTCCTCGCGCACCGGGCGGTCCGAAGCGTCCGCCGGGCCGGCCGCAGCTTGCGACGATACCAGGACCACACGGCGCACCCTGGGGCCGCGTGCGGCCACAGCCGCGAGGACATTTGCCGTTGGCACCACGTTGCCGTAGCGGAATTGTGCGAGCGTCCTCGCCTTGGTGAGGCCGGCGACGTGAAAGACGTGCGTGGCGTCGTCCCATACCGCACTCTCTCGCACCGACCGGTCGTCCAGCAGGTCCGCTGTCACGTACGAGACATGGGGATTGCGGACGGCGGGACGGCTCTCGGGCCGGACCAGCGCGCGCACCGTGGCGCCGCGCGCGACGAGTGCGTCAACCAGGTGAGACCCGATGAAGCCGGTTGAACCGGTGACGACAGCAATCATGTGCGGAAACTGCGCACGGGGCACGCTCCCGCAAAGTGGCGATCGCCCCCGCAGGGCCGTCTTGGTGAAAGTCTTGTACGCATGAGAGTGCTGGCCTGCTTTGCAGTTTGGGCGCCAGCGGCGGCAGGATCAGCGTGCGACAGCCGCGCGGCGAGGCCAGCAATTGGAATGTCGGTGCGAACGACGTACTTTCGTACTGGGGCAGCAATGCCCGCATCGTGGCGCGGGCCCTTAGCTCAGCTGGTTAGAGCAGCGGACTCATAATCCGACGCGCGTGGGTTCAAGTCCCACAGGGCCCATCGTTAAGTAATTGAGAATCAACACCTTGGAAAACGCCCCATGATCTCGACGGTGAATAGAGGGCTGCCAGTGCCAAGTTTGGTGCTAGGTTGCAACCGGCGGGCGCGTTTTGTGGCGAACGACAGGAGCTTCGGCCGGGCTGCGTGACACGCGTCTCCATCTCCGTCGATTTCGAGCCGGACTGCCCACCCTACCTCAGTTCCACCTTTCGCGGTATCGAGCGGGGCGCCCCCGCGCTGCTGGACCTGTTCGGGGAGCAGGGCGTGCCCGTGACGTATTTCACCACCGGGCAGGTGGCGGAGCGGTTTCCTGGCGCCGTACGGGCCGTGGTGGACGCGGGCCACGAACTGGGCTGTCATGGTGTCACGCACACGGCGTTCGACACTCTCGACGAACGTGCGGCGCGCCGCGAAATCACCGAGTCGGCAGAGCGGTTGCGCGCAGTGGCTCCCGTCACCTCCTTCCGCGCGCCCTACCTCCGCTTTCCCGAGCGCTATCTCCGCCTGCTGGAGGATGCCGACTTCGAAGTCGATTCGTCTCTCGCGCGATACAAGCGCTCCTTCTACGCACCGCGACACGCCACGACGCTCACGCGCATCCCGGCATCGATGACGTCATCCGTCTACCGCCTGCCCCGCATGATCAGGAATCCCTGGCTGCTGGCCTTGAGCGATCCGGTGGTGCTGTTTGTCCATCCCTGGGAGTTCGTGGATCTCACCAGGGAAAACCTGCGCTATGATTGCCGCTTCCGAACGGGCGCCTTCGCGCTGCGCGCCTTGCGGGAGGTCATCGAACTCTTCAAGCGCAGGGGTGCGACCTTCCACACCATCCGTGAGCTGGCCGCTGATGTGCGGCGTCGCGCGTGACGACACAGACCGTTCGACGCCTTGCCTGGTTCGCCGGAACCATCGTCTTCGTGGCGCTTCTCGCGCTGGCTGTGCGACGCATCGATCTCGCGCGCGCGGCAGCCGAACTTCACACCGTGCGCATCGCCTGGCTCGTGGCGGCGATGCTGTGCTTCGTGGCCATCCTTCCGCTCTGGGCAATCGAATGGCGCATCCTGGCGCCACGGAGCAAGGACAACACGGTGCCCGCCATGCTGGGCGTAGTGGCGATGACGTCGTCCACGATGAACACGAGTCCGTTCTTCGTCGGTGAGGCGGTCGGCGTGGTGTTGCTCGTGACGCGGGCAGGGCTCACGCGTGCGGCAGCACTGTCGGTGCTCGCGATGGACCAGTTGCTGGTCGGCATCGCAAAGCTCGTCGTCCTTGCGCTTGCCGCCCTCCTGCTATCGTTGCCGAAATGGATGAACGCCGGCGTCGGTGCGCTGGGAGCGGGTGTGGCGGCACTCCTTGTGGCGTCCCTGCTCGCTGCGTGGAATCACGACACCATCGCGGTGGGAGCAGCGCGCGTAGTCCCTGTCCGGATGGCTGCCGCGATCGGGAACATCGCAGCGTCGCTCGCGCCGTTACGCTCGGCGGACCGCGCCAGCCGAGTGCTGTTCCTTGCGCTTGCCAAGCGCGCCGTGGAGGTGCTCGCCATCGTCTGTGTACAACGGGCGTTCGGCGTCACCCTGCCGCTCGCGAGTGCGGTGCTCGTGTTGGCGAGTCTCAACCTGGCGACACTATTGCCGGTCGTACCCGGCAACGCAGGGATCTACGAGGCGGCCGTGGTGGTGACCTACACGCACCTCGGCCTGCGCGCGGAACAGGCGCTCGGGATGGCCGTGCTGCAGCACGCATGCTACATGATCGCGCTCGCGCTTCCCGGCTATGCCTGGCTCGCGCGCGGCGCGATGCCGCGCGCGGCAAAAGCCGCGTCGTAACTCCCGCGATGGGCACGCGTCACGGCGCTCCAGTCGTACTCCGTTGGTGCGGCCTGGTTGCGATGCGCGATGAACCGTCGCAATGGAATGTCCGTGGCGAGTCGTGCAATGAACGCCGACAGCTCCCGTTCGTCGCGCGCCAGCATTCCGTTCACGCCGGGTGTGATGAAATCGCGGGTGCCGCCGCCGAGCATCCCGATCACCGGCAGGCCGGCGGTGCGCGCCTCGAGTGCCGCAATGCCGAATGATTCCCGCTCGCTCGGCAGCACGAAGGCGTGCGCCGTTGCGTACAGTGTCCGCAGTTCCTCTCGTGTGCGTTGCCCCACGATCGCAACGCGTGCACCAACACCCAGTTCGATGGCAAGCCGTGCGACTGCGGCGCGCTCCGGTCCGTCGCCGGCGATGGTGAGTCGCATCTCCGGTGCGCCGGCAACGAACCGTACCGCATCGGCAAAGGCACGCACCAGCGCCAGCGGCCGCTTCTTGCGCGAGAGGCGCATCGCCGACACGAAGTGCGCGCCGCCGGCTGGCTCGAGCCGCTGCGCCGCCTGCCAGAAGCGGATGTCGATCGCGTTGGAGAGCACACCGACCGCGGCACCCGGCATCCAGCGCGCGGCTTGCGCCGCCACAACGCTGCTCACGGCAGTGAGTACCATCCCGCGTGTCCATCCCGTGAGCGCATCGCTGGCACCAATCAGCATGGAAGACGCGTACAACATCGAGTGGAAGGACATGACGGTCGGCAGCCCCGCCTGTGCGCCCGCGATCGCGCCCGCGTACGCCACAGGCGACACCACACTCGCATGCGCGTGCACGACATCGAACGATTCCGCCCGCAGCACGCGCGCGACCCGCGCGCCCAATGCGGGCGAGATGGCCACTCCTGCGCCGGGAAGGAGCGGCACGTCGATGCGATGCACGGGGACGCCACCGATGTCCGACGGGCCGCGCGTGGTGGTCACGATGCGAGCGTCCACACCCGTCGCACGGAGCCGCAGCGCAAGGTCACGCAGGTGCAGCTCGATCCCGCCCATGCGCGGTAGAAACCAGTCACACACCAGGGCCACGCGCAGGCGCCGGTCGCTCACCGACGCGCCCGTTGCCATGATCCGAACCGTTCCGCACTCGCAGCATCGAGCAGGGCGGCCAGGCGCTTGGCCTGCTCCGGCGCACCATAGCGCGCGATGGCTGCGTCATCCGGCGCGAAGGCGATGCGCCCCGACTCGGTGAGTTCCTCGCTGTACGCGCGGATGAGAGCTGCGAGTGAGTCCGACGTGTCGGCCACCGCACCGGCGCGTGTCTCGGACAGCAGCCGTCCCACTACATCACCGCTGTCGGCACCCACCGCCACGATGGGCCGGCCCGCATTCAGGTATTCGAGCGCCGTTCCTAACCCGTGCTGGTGGCCACCTACGGCCTCCGCCGTGGTCGCCGCTGGCGCAAGAAGCAGCAGGACGTCGCTCTCCCGCTGGATGCGAATCGCCTCGTTCGGCGCAACCATGGGCGTCAACACCACCATCTGCGCGCACGGCCGGCCGTTCATCGTCGTTCTAATCCACTCATCACACCCGCTGCCCACGAACTCGACACGGACTTCGCGTGCCGGCGCCGAGTGAGCGGCCACGCAGCGATCGAGCGCATCAAGCAGCACGTCCAGCCGGTCCGCCTCGGGACGAACCTTTCCCGTGTGCACGAACCGCAATGGCACCCCCTCAATCCGGTGTGGGGCCACCTTTCGTTCATCGGGGTCGAACGACAACGCGACAACATCACCCTCGATGCCGTATGTCTCGCGAACGTACTCCACCATGCGTGGTGTGACACACGCGCTGCGTGCGGCGCCCGTCAGCCAGCGTCGAGCAAGGGCAAGATGCAGCTGGCGGGCGCGCCATGTTCGTCCATCACCCGGGCCAGCGTAAAAGAGGGCGAGGTCGGCGAACAACACCACCCACGGAATGCCGGAGCGGCGCGCGATCTCTCCGCCCACGATGTGCGCCGTTGAGGTAGGACAGATGCTCAGCACCGCGCTCACGCCGTACTGCCGCACTGCCAGCATGCCGGCCTGCACCGCCGCAACCTCCCATCCGCGATGGTCGTCGGGATAGTGACCGTACAGTGGATACGCTTCCGTGAGGGCGCGACGCACCAGCGCATGACCGGACAGCGGAGCGTGCGCGTCACGTTCGGCCGTAAGGCGCGCGTGCCACTGCAGCCAGCGGTTTTCCCGCGCCGCATCTGTCGCCCGCGTGGTGGGAAGTTGCGCTGCGAACTTCAACGCAGGCGTCGCATCGATCGGTTGGGCGGTGAGCCCGAGCTTCAGCGCATCAGGCTCCTGCGCGTCGTCCCACGGCCTGGTGAGGATGAGTGGTTCCCACCCTGCAACCGGAAGCTGGCGACTCAACGTGGCGACGTTCTTCACGCCGCCGTTGAACAACGGGAGCCACGGATAGGTGACGACGAGGGCGCGCGGCATCAGTGGCGGTCGGCCAGCCGCCTGTTACGACGACGCCGATGCGACTGGCGTGAAGGTCGCCTCACGGACGTCCGCTCCGGCCTGCTCCAGCCGGCCGCGGAGTCGCTCCGGTAGGCGCGCCTTGATCACCATCTGCTCGCCTTCGGTTCTCTGCTCGAGCACCTCACCGTGCTGGTGGATTTCCGCGAGCAGCTTGCCGTCGCGCGGGGACAGCCAGATTTCCGCCACCGGACGTCGGGCCCGCATCGCGTGGCGCAACGCGCGAAACAGCGGATCCAGGCCATGCTCGGCCGCCGTCGACACGAATACCGCATTCGGCACCAGCGCCGTCACGCGGTCCTGCAGGGCGAGCGCATCCGACTCGCTCAACACGTCCATCTTGTTGAACACGAGCAGCGTGGGCTGGTCCGTGATACCGAGGTCACCCAGCACTTCCTCCACCACGAGTCGCTGCTCTTCCCACAGCTTGTGACTCGCGTCCACCACGTGCAGCAGGAGGTCCGCGTCCCGCGTTTCCTCGAGTGTGGCACGGAACGACGCCACCAGATGGTGCGGCAACTTGCGGATGAACCCCACCGTATCCGTGAGCAGCACCTGGGCGTTCTCACCCAGGTCCACCTCACGCGTGAGCGGATCGAGTGTCGCGAACAGGCGGTCTTCCACGTGGATGTCCTGTGCGCCGGTCATCCCGCGCAGGATGGACGACTTGCCTGCATTGGTGTAGCCCACGAGCGACGCCTTGAACGCATTCGCGCGGCTCTGGCGCTGGACGGCGCGATTCTGCTGCACGTGCGCCAGTCTCTCCTTGAGCAGCTTGATGCGGTGGTTGATGAGACGCCGATCGGTTTCGAGCTGCGTTTCACCTGGGCCTCGCACGCCGATGCCACCGCGAAACTTCTCGAGGTGGGTCCACATGCGTGTAAGGCGCGGCAGCGTGTACTCCAGTTGCGCCAACTCCACCTGCATGCGCGCCTCGCTGCTGCGCGCGCGCGTGGCGAAGATGTCCAGGATGAGTTCCGCACGATCCACCACGCGGGTGCCCACCATGTCCTCGATGTTCTTGCCCTGGCTCGGCGACAGCTCATCGTCGAAGATGATCAGCGAAACGTCCCGCTCACCCACCATCGTCTTCAGCTCGTCGATCTTCCCCTTGCCGAGGTAGGTGCCGGGGTGCGGACGATCGAGCTGCTGCGTGAGTGTCCCGACGACTTCCGCCCCTGCCGTATCGGCGAGTCGCTCCAGTTCGGCCAGGTGTTCGTCAAGCGATTTTCGCGCGCCGGCCCGCTTGAGCGGTGCGCCCACGAGGAGCGCGCGCTCAACCGGCGCGGTGACGTTGATCAGGATGCGTGAGATGCGAACGTCCTCTTATTGGCGCGAGGTGCCGGTGAGGGCGTTGAACCGCCCGGTGGCCGAGTAGGGCACAGTGAAGTTACCGACCACGGTACCCACCGTGACGTCACCCGTGACGTGATAGTTCACGCCGCCGGTGTTGAGCAACTGCCTGCCGGCAGCCCCGATGCCCGAATACGTGAAGCTCACGGGCACGGTTACCACGCTCGAGTCATTCGAGTTGACGGTGAACCGGCTGTCCACGGCGCCCGCTGCAAGGTTCACGTTGTCGCCGATGGTGACGGCATAGGTCATCCGCGTGGCATCCATGCGATAGCCATTGGGGTTGTAGACGCTCAGCCGGACGTCGAGGTTGCCCCCGGTCATGCCCACGCCGTTCACCCGCACGTCCTGCAGGTGCACCACGGGCTGCTGAAAGGCCTGCTTGCCGAGCGCGCTGCACCCGGCGACGGCGACGATGGCGGCGGTTGCCGCACCCAACCTGAAACGACGCATGACTCAATCCTCCGTTCGTGTGTGCCCCGTATCGTCGGCGCCGTGCGTATCCTGCGCCCGCCGCCGCAGCTCTTCCCACCATGCCAGCCGCTTCGAGATCTCCTTTTCGAAGCCGAATGGCCCCGGTGTGTAGAACGCTGCGCCCGCCAGTGCAACAGGGAGATACTCCTGCGGGATGTATGCCTCCGGGACGGCATGCGCGAATTGATACCCCTCGCCGTACCCCAGTTCCTTCATGAGACCCGTCGGGGCATTCCGGATGTGCATCGGCACCCCTTCGGCCGGATGTTCCCGCGCGGCATCCATCGCAGCTGCCAGGGCCGCCTTGCTGGAATTCGACTTGGGCGCCGTGGCCAGGTAGATGACCATCTGCGCCATGGGCAAGTATCCCTCCGGCGCGCCGAGCATGTGATACGCATCACGTGCGGCGACGGACAGTTTGAGCGCCTCGGGGTCGGCCAGCCCGATGTCCTCCGCAGCCATTGCGATCGCACGCCGGAAGATGACCATCGGATCCTGTCCGCCCTCGATCATCCGGGCCATCCAGTACAGCGCGGCTTGCGGGTCACTACCCCGGAGCGACTTGTGAAAGGCGCTGAGGATATTGTAGGTCTCCTCGCCGCCCTTGTCGTAGCGGGAGAAACGGAGCTGCGCGGCGTCGCGAACCACCTGGACATCCACGCGCCCACCTGGTTCCACGTGCTGCGCCGCTGCGTCGAGAATCGTGAGTGCGCGACGCGCGTCCCCGTCGGCCTCGCGAGCGAGCAGTGCCACTGCGTCGTCATCCACGGTGATGCCCGCCGCACCAAGGCCTCGTTCGGGGTCGGCAAGGGCGCTCCGGATCACGCCCGTGATCTCTTCACTGGACAGCGGCGTGAGGACGAACACCCGGACCCGCGACAGCAGCGCACCGTTGATCTCGAAGCTGGGATTCTCGGTCGTAGCGCCGATCAGTGTGATCGTCCCCGACTCTACGTGGGGCAGGAACGCGTCCTGCTGCGCCTTGTTGAACCGGTGAATCTCGTCCGCAAAGAGGATCGTGCCCCGTCCCGTTTCAAGGCGGTCCTCGGCCTCCCGCACGATTTCACGAACGCGCGGCACGCCTTCCGTCACGGCGCTGAACGACACGAATTCCCGATCCGTGTAGCCGGCAATCAATCGCGCCAACGTGGTCTTGCCGGTACCAGGTGGTCCCCAGAACACCATCGACGTGACGGTGCCCTTCTCGATGCTCTCGCGCAGCGGCTTCCCCGGAGCCAGCAGGTGCCGCTGCCCGGCGTATTCGTCGAGCGTGCGCGGCCGCATGCGCGCCGCGAGTGGTTGCGGGGGAGCCGAGGCGGCAAACAGCGACGGGCTGTCGGGCCGCGGACGGGTTGGGCGGCGATCAGCCATTTGGTGGTCCACCAACAGCGTTGTCCGGGGGGACCGGGAATCTGGCGAATCCACGCGGATCCACGCGAATCGTTCCATGAAAAATCGGCGCGTCGACTCGCGGGACATTCGCACAGAAGGGTGAGCGGCGCACCCACACTCGCGCGGCGCGCGAGAGTGATTCGCGTGGATCCGCATGATTCGCGTGGATTCGCGTTCGCCCCGCCAAACGCTGTTCAAGACGCTGTTCAGCAACGCCGTGCATTCACGCCCCCGCCAGCGTTCGTGCCACGAAATACACCCCGGTTCCCCCGACGAATGCGATGGGGAGTTGCCACCCCCCGCGCGCGCGAAACTCCGGCACCAGGTTGGACATGCCCACATACAGCGTCACGCCGGCAGACAACGCCAGCCCATGCTCCCGCAACGCCCCGATGGAATTGGTGAGCACCAAGCCAAGAATCGAGGCTGTGCCCAGTGCGCACGCGGCCAGGAATGCGCGCACCCTGCCCTGACCGGCCGCCAGGAACAAGGAAGAGATGGCCAGGCCCTCGGGCACCTTGTGCAGGATCACCGCGGTGAAGACCAGCGCACCCACTGCGCCGCCGATCCCGAAGCCGCTCGCCACGGCCACGCCATCCACGAACGTGTGCAGGAGCAGCCCCACCAGCGCGGCGACGCTCACTGCCTCGCTCACGTGATGCGTCTCCTCGCCGAAATGAAAATGCGTGCCGATGACGTGCTGCGTGATGTGCACCGCCAGGTATCCGCCCAGCGCCACCACGGCCGCCACGTGACCCCCACGCGCCAATGCTTCCGGCAGCAGGTCGATCATCGCCACGGCGATCATGAAGCCCGCCGCAAACGCCAGCATCATGTCCAGCGCCCGCGTACTCCACTGCCGACGGCCCACCACGAACGCCGCCCCCACGAGATTCGCGCAGGCAGCTCCCAACCCATAGAGGATGTTGCTGGAGGTCACGTACGACGTATCCGTCGCGCACTCGTGCCAGTTCCTGTCACGGTCGCGTCAGCCCCAGCTTCTCCGCGGCACTGGCGAGGGCATTCACGAGGTCCGGCGCTGCGGGAAACGATTGCCGCTTGATCTTCCAGCTCTTCGTCTGCACGTGCGGCATCTCCTCCAGTCCGCGTCCCTCGAGGAGGTAGAGCCACTTGTCCGACTTCGAATAGATGAACAACTCGAGGTGCTCGTTCAGCGAGAGTTGGTCCTCGGACGTGAAGACGCTGATCTGGATGCCGCCATACCGCGCGAGCAGCAGCCGCAGGCGCGCCATCGTGTCGCGCACGTCCGGGAGCGGGAGGGACTCGCCCCGCCAGCTCCGTCCACTGCGCAGGTCGTCGATGTGCACGTCCACCGCGGGACCCAGGAGATCCGTGAGCGTCCAGAAGAGGTCCACCACGCGTTCCGCATTGGCCACGATGTGGGCCGTGTAGACACCCTCCTCTTCCACGAAGGTGAAGCCGTCGCTGCTGGCCCGGAACCGGCGCCAGATGGATGCTTCAGGTTGCTTTCCACGGAATAGCATGCGTCCCTAGTGCTTGGGCGAAGTGGTCGCGGCGTCCCCGATCTCGGCAATGACGCGCGGTAGCTCATGCAGGAGCGCCTGAGGCGTGTTCCGTGCCGGGACCTCGAGGACATACTCCAGCAGCGCGTGCAGAATCTTAGCA
Source organism: Gemmatimonadaceae bacterium (assembly GCA_043758185.1). GTDB lineage: Bacteria > Gemmatimonadota > Gemmatimonadetes > Gemmatimonadales > Gemmatimonadaceae > AG11. The sequence continues at coordinate 14,377 of JAYVNZ010000038.1, forward strand.
TAGATCGGCCCGGGGGGGATGCCCGCACCGCGGAGGTCGTCTCCCCCAATCGCGAGATCCCCGATCTCGACGGCCGCCAGAAACTGCGCGCTGCGCAACGCCTTGTGCAGGGACCGCACCGCCGCCGCACCGGGCGCCGGCAGTCCTGCCTGGCGTTGCGCACACCACCGCGCCCCGGCCACCCGCACGAAGGCACCAGCATGCACCCGGCCAACCTGCCCGAGCCACCGGCGCACCTCCACGTCCGCCGGGGTGCCGCCACGCAGCCCCGTCTCGATGCGATCGCGCAGCGCAGACCAGCGTTCGGCGAGGGCGACAATCCAGTTCGTGTCGTGCCTGGAGAACCTGAGCGCCATCAGGGAATCGCGCACAGCAGCCACGGGCACATCGAGAAAGAGCGCCGCCAGCCGATTCACCGTTCGTTGCGGAACGAGACGGCCGCCCGCACCGTCTCGCGGCAGGTAGTCGAGCGTGCTGGTCGCGAGATCATCGAGCCTCGCCAGCGTGGGTACCAGCGCTGCGAGTGCACCCGTGTCGCGCCAGAGCCGCAATGCTCCGCCGGGACGCTCCACCTGCTCCATGGTCTTCACCAGCTCCTGCTCTACACGCTCCGCCGAGAGGCGCGTCAGGTGCGGCGCCGAGGACAGGAGCGCGGCATACGTGGCCGGCTCGATGGCAAACTGGTAGCGCGCGGCGAACCGGATGGCGCGGAGTGCCCGCAACCGGTCCTCTCGCATGCGTTGCTCAGCGTCGCCCACCGCCCGCACCACACCGGCGGCAATATCCCGCTGCCCGTCGAAAGGATCGCGCAGTTCCCCTGTCGCTGGCCGGAAGGCGATGGCGTTGATGGTGAAATCACGCCGCGCCAGGTCCTCCTCGAGACTCGCGCCAAATTCCACCACGGCATGCCGGCCGTCCGTGTGCACGTCGCGGCGGAACGTCGTGACTTCGTGAGGCACTCCGGATTCGTCGAGCACACACACGGTGCCGAACTCGATGCCAACCGGCACCGTGCGTCTCCGGCCGAAGATCTCGCGCACCTGCTCGGGTGTCGCCGGGCTGGCAAGGTCCCAGTCGAGCGGTTCCCCGCCAAGAAATGCGTCCCGGATGGCACCGCCCACGCACCACGCCTCGAAACCCGCGTCTTCAAGGCGCCGGGCAATGTCGAGCACGCTCGGAGTTGGATGAAGGCGGTGCATTGCTGGCCTGGTTCCGGACATCGAACGTGGACGGTAGAGGTTAGGCTTGGCGAACGGGGAATTGTACTGCCGCGGACTTGGCGAAGCGAAACGTCTGTAGCATATTTCTCCTCCGTCCCGCCACCTGAATGCCCATGCCGCACTTGCTTCCCTTTCTCGACGCCGCCAGCGCGCATCCGGATTTCAAGGAGGATGTGCTGCGCTTCGTGCGCGGTGGTATCGCGCCGCGAATCGAGCTGCAGGGCTACGCGCCACGCGTGAAGGTCGAGCGCGTATTGACCCAGCTGTTGCACGCGCACCCCACGCTCCCCGTCGAGCGCGTGCGCCTCAACGCCACGTCGGGGTGCTCGGACTTTACCGGCGTGCTCGTGGCCTGCGTTGGCGACGAGGAACACCGGTATCGCTTCTCATGGTGCTGCTCCTGGAAGGCCGAGCAGGAAGGCTGGCGTGATTGCTTTGGTTTCTGGGATCAGGCGCGTGCGGCTCGCGAATTCGGCTGGGACTGTTTCCAGCAGTGGGAAACGGACTGATCGCGGATGACTTGGTCCGTCTGCTGCCGCACGCGCATTCTGGCTGGATCGGATTAACCCACGACGGCTGACAGGCTCTCCGGCTCACGGCGCTTCGGAACCGCACGCTCACACAGGTCGAGGGCTCTCCGCAGGTCCGCCACCAGGTCTCCGATGTCCTCGATCCCAACGGACAGTCGCAGCATGCCGTCGCCAATGCCCGCCGTGGCGCGCGCAGCCGCATCCATCGACGCGTGCGTCATGGTTGCCGGGTGCGCCACAAGGCTCTCCACCCCACCGAGCGACTCTGCCAGCGTGAAACACTCCAGCGCCTCTGCGACAGCCTGCGCCGCCGCGCGTCCCCCGGCAAGCGTGAACGACACCATGCCCCCGAACCCGTCCTGCTGGCCGGCGGCCAGCGCGTGTCCGGAATGCGATGGCAGGCCGGGATAGTATACCGCGAGCACGGCGGGGTGAGCGTCCAGCGTCTCCGCAATGGCCAGCGCATTGGACTCGTGAATGCGCATCCGCGCGAACAGCGTGCGCACACCACGCAGCGTGAGGAAGCTGTCGAACGGCGCGCCGGTGAGCCCCAGGCAGTTGGCCCACCACGTGAGCCGCTCCACATGCGCCGGATCCCGCGCGATCACCGCACCGCCAACCACGTCGCTGTGTCCGTTGAGGTACTTCGTGGTGGAGTGCACCACGAGGTCCGCGCCAAGTGTGAGCGGACGTTGCAGTGCGGGCGACAGGAACGTGTTGTCGGCGACGACGAGCGCACCGGCCTTGTGCCCGGCCGCGCAGACGGTGCGCAGGTCCGTGATGCGCAGCAGCGGGTTGCTGGGCGTTTCGATCCACAGCAGGTCCGGTTGGAATCGCGCGATGACCTGTTCCACATCAGGCGCGGTGAGATCCGCGAACTCCAATGTGATCTGGTTGCGGGCCTCCAATGCACGCAGGAGCCGGTACGTGCCGCCGTAGCAATCGTGTGCGGCAAGAATCTTCCCGCCCGGCGGGGCCAGCTGCAGAGCCAGGCTCACCGCGGACATGCCGGAACTGGTGACGACGGCGCCCGCGCCCTCCTCCAGGCCGGCAAGCGCCTCCGCCAGCTGGTCGCGCGTTGGATTGCCCGAGCGCGTGTAGTCGTAGCGGCGCTTCTGGTCAAAGCCGGCGAAGGAGAAGTTCGTCGAGAGGTGCAGTGGAGGAACCACAGCACCGTGGTGCGCGTCGCTGCAGATACCGGCGCGCACGCTGCGCGTGATCGTGGACCGTGGAGACGGGGGCGTATGCGGCATCAGTCGGAAAGTGAGGCGGAAAGAATGGCGCCGAGCCGATCGGGCTCGGTGAGAAATGCGTCGTGACCGTAACGGGTCTTCAGCGTATGCACAGCGCGCAGGTTCGGCATCCGTCGCGCCATGGCCCGCATCTGTGCGGGCGGCACCAGCGTGTCGCCCTGCAGGGCGATCACGGTGCTGGGGACCGTCACCGACTCCGGCCGCACACGATGCAGGTCGGCAGACAGTGACAGCGCAAGGAACCGCTCGGGCGGCATGCGTTCGGCGAACTTCTCGCCCGAGCGCACCAGGTAGCGCTCCACCTCGAACTCTGTGGACTGCTCCCCGTACATGGGCGTGACGTCGAAACGCTCGGCGAACTCGCGCGCCGTGCGGTACGTCGTCATGGCAACGGCGCGACCCAGGGCCATGGCGTCCTGTGCGCGACCCGTGTCGAGGCCAAGCTCCACGATCCGGCGCTGTAGAGCGCGCAGACCTACGGACATGGGATGCGGCTCGTGCGCGGCACAGATCACCACGATGTGCTTCACACGGTCGGGCCACCGTTCGGCGAGTGCGAGGGCGACCATCCCGCCGTACGATGCACCGACGACCGCCTCCAGACTGCCGATCCCCAGATCGTCCAGCAGGCGGATGACATGCGCTGCCTGATCGTGAGTGGTGACGATGTGCGCGGGACGACCGTCGTGCGTTCGCCCGCCATCACAGAATTCCACGCCCAGTACCCGGCGCGCCGACGTGTCGATCGGCCGGCCCGCGCCAACGATCTCCTCCCACCATCCCGGGATGCCATCCGCATCACTTCGCGTGACATGACGGCTGGCCGAAATGCCGCCCAATACCAGCACGACGGGAGCAGCCTCGGGGCCCACGAGTGAGAACTCGCGCACGCGTGACGAGCCCGCGCGCTGCGGAACGTACGCATCACCCACGACGTCCTCTCGAGTACCGCCTGCAGTCGTCACCAACACGCCGGACATGTCATGCACCCCCTGCTGAAAAACGGCCCCGATCCTCTGCGAGGTCGGGGCCGAGCGGCGTCCTTGCGCCGGTTCGTGGACTGCGCGTGGACGCGCGGTCACCCCTCCACCTCTCCCAACGGGAAAGTGGTTTGCATCAACGTTCGCATGAACATTCGGGCGTGCCGTCTCATAACGACATTCGGTTGGGGCAAAAAAAAAGCCTGACGAGCCGCCAGGCATGATTCGCGTTTTAGCATTTATTTAGCGTGGCTGCAATAGGCGGCAAATTACCACGTGGGGCCGTTCAGTTGTTCTTGTACCTTAAAACGGACGCGTGACGACGTCAAGTCTACTTCGCGAACAGTTCGCGTATCTCCGGACAGCTCATGCCGAGTCCCAGGGCCAGCATGACATCGATGCGCGCCTGGCCGGGTCGCTTGCCATATGCGAAGATCGCCCCCGCCTCCAGCACGCGGCGCCCGCCACCCGGGTAGCCGTAGGTGGGGCCCACCCTGCCCCGCAGCGCCCGTGACGTGATGATGATGGGCTGCCCGGACTCGACCCACCGCACGACGCCCTCGAACGTTGCGGGTGGCACATTGCCGCGCCCCATGGCGGCGACAACAACAGCCTTCGCACCGCTCGCACGCGAGCAGTCCAGCAGACGTGCGTCCGCTCCCGCCCACACGTGAACGATGTCCACCGGCTCCGCTGGCACTGGTGGATCGAGGGCCTCCGGCAGCATGAGCATGGCCCGGCGATAGCTCACGATGCCCTCGTC
>JAYVNZ010000039.1:0-1977 GCA_043758185.1 Gemmatimonadaceae bacterium
CCCTCGTCCGCAAAGAGCCGGCACAGCCCCGCGCACACCGTGGACTTGCCGGCGTGTGAGGCAGTGCCCTGGACCATGAGCACCGCGGCGCGTGACGATGAGGGAGATGACATGGGCGCAGGGAAGGAGAGCGGCACCGCAACATAGCGCGCGCCGCACCGCAGTTGGGAAGATAGCCGAGCTCGTTCGCTTGCCCCCGGGACGCGTGGGGCCTAGCTTGTAGGACAACCGAAAACGCGATCGGGTCCGCAGCATGTGTTAGGAAGCCGGTGAAACTCCGGCACGGCCCCGCCACTGTAAGAGGTTCACCTGGCGCAGTTGCGCCAGTGAAACGCGCCGATGTTCGCATGCCACCGGAGCAGATCCGGGAAGGCTGTCGGCGCGCCCTCGAGTCAGGAGACTGGTCCCGGTCGCGCCCGCATTGAACCCCCTCGAGGGAGGGGCGCGGGCGCAGTGGCCAGATCGCTGGGGCAGTTTCCCATCGTGCCGGCTGCGCGCCTCGCCCGCTCCCCTACGCCGGAGCTGGGCCCGTGTCCATCAGGAGACCTGTTCGCACCGCCCTCACGCTGCTCGCGGCCCTGGCTTGCGTGCCGCGCGCGAGTGTGGCGCAACGTGTGGGCGCGACACCGGCTGTCCGCATCGTCGATGACGCAGGCACCACGCTGCGCTTTCCGAAGCCGGTGACGCGCATCGTGTCGCTCATCCCGAGTGCGACAGAGACCCTCATTGCGCTGGGAGCAGCAGGGCAGATTGTCGGGCGCACGCGGTATGACGTGGCGGCGGAGATGGCACAGGTGCCCTCGGTCGGGGGCGGTCTCGACCCGAGCGTGGAAGCGATCGTGGCGCTGCACCCCGACGTGGTGATCACGTGGGAGCATGACCGGCGGCAGCGCACGCGGGAGCGGCTCACCGCATTGCACATTCCCGTGCTCAGTCTGCGCACGGAAGACACCACGGACGCGTTTCGCGCGATCGGCACACTTGCCGCGCTCACGGGACACCTGTCCGTGGGGACGGCCCTTGCATCGCAGATCCGGGCGGACTTTGGCGCTGTCGCGGCATCCGTAGCGGGCCAGGCGACGCCGATGGTGTTCTATGTGGTCTATAACGACCCACCCATGACCACTGGGCCAGCAACCTTCGTGGGCCAGCTCATTGGTCTGGCGGGCGGCGCGCTCGCCTTTCCGGAAAAGGGCGCGCTGTGGCCCACGGTGAGCATGGAGGCGCTCGTGCAGCGCCAGCCAGACGTAATCGTGCTGCCCGTGGGCGAAAAGGGAGTGATCACGCTGGAGCGCCTGCGCAGGACGCCGGGCTGGCGCGACCTGGCTGCGGTGCGTGACGGACGTGTGGTGACCGTTCCGTCAAACCTGCTCAATCGACCCGGCCCACATCTGGGCGCGGCCGCCCGAGCGCTGCGCGATGCGATTCATACGCCAGCGGTGCAGCGGGCAGTTCTTGCGCGCGCGCGCCGGTGAGCGACCGTCAGGTGGTGACGCTGTACCGAGTGCTGGGGCTCGCCGCGCTACTGCTGGGCGCCGTGGTGGTGGGTGTGCGCGTGGGAGCAGTCGGAATGTCCACGGGCGACGTCCTCACTGCGCTGGTTGGGCGCGGCGACGACACCGCGCGCACCATCATCGTTGGCCTGCGACTGCCTCGTGTTGCACAGGCTGCGCTCACGGGAGCGGCGCTCGCGCTGAGTGGCGCCACGCTGCAGGCGCTGTTTCGCAACCCGCTCATCGACCCTTACACCCTTGGCGTGTCCAGTGGTGCATCCGTGGGGGCAGTGGGGGCCATCACGCTTGGCCTCGCACAGCGGTCCGTGTTCGCGGTCCCACTGAGTGCGCTGGCCGGCGCCCTGCTCACGGTGGCGCTGGTGCTACGGCTCGCGACGGCGTCGGGGCGCACACTCGATACGAAGGTCCTGCTGCTGGCGGGCGTGATCGTGGGCTCCTTCTGCAACGCGCTGGTGATGCTCGT
>JAYVNZ010000040.1:0-3027 GCA_043758185.1 Gemmatimonadaceae bacterium
GGCGGGTATGCTGGAGTGCCGCGCTATTCCGTCAGCATCCTCGAAGGAATCCGGAAGCGCGCGAGCGGCGCGACGGTGGATTATGCGGAGGGTGTGCGCCTCACCGAGGACAGTACGTTCGCCAAGGAGGCGCAGCCGCACCTGACCGGCGTACTGTCGGCCGCGCGCTGGCAGGCGCATCGCGTCGTGCTCGGCGATTCGGCGTCCAACGAGCGGCGCATCGTGGAGGCCGTTGCGCTGGCACGCGGCAGCGACGTCGCGATTGTCGTCGTGGGCGACAACGAGATGACGTCGCGCGAAGCATGGGCCGAGGAACATCTTGGCGATCGCCGTTCATTGGGGCTCGTGGGCCAGCAGGAAGAGCTTGTGCGCGCGATCCAGGCCACGGGCAAGCCAGTCGTCCTGATGTTGATCAACGGGCGGCCCCTCTCCATCCCGCGCCTCGCCGCGAGCGCACCCGCCATCATCGAGGGGTGGTATCTTGGTCAGGAGACCGGAACGGCCATCGCCGAAGTGCTATTCGGCGATGTGAATCCGAGTGGAAAGCTGCCCGTGTCGGTGGCGCGTGACGTCGGACAGCTGCCGATTTTCTACAACCACAAGCCGTCGGCGCGTCGCGGCTACCTGTTCGACGAGACGACGCCGCTCTGGCCGTTCGGGTTCGGGCTCTCGTACACCACGTTCGTCTATGGTACGCCGCGTGTCGCCGCCTCGCGCATCGCCGCTAACGGCAGCACCACGCTCACGGTGGATGTGACAAACTCCGGTTCACGCGCCGGTGACGAGGTCGTGCAGCTCTACGTGCATGACAAGGTGAGCCACGTGACGAGGCCGGTGATGGAGTTGCGTGGCTTTCAGCGTATATCGCTCGCTTCTGGCGAGACTCGCGCGGTGAGCTTCACGATCGACTCGAATGCGCTCGGTTACTATGGGCATGCGAACAAGTGGGTCGTCGAGCCGGGCGAGTTCGATCTCATGGTTGGGGGAAGCTCGGCGCAGACACAGAGCGTCGCGCTCGACGTCGGGCAAGAGTCCGGTGCCACCATCAGGAAGGGCATCCGTGCGGACAGCGCGCGACACCGCGCTGCAGGGCATGCGCGGTGATCGACGACCGGCATCAACGGGAGCATCCTCGCCAAGTCACCAACGTGCCTCCTGGGTGAAGTGCGCCGGACGTCGGGGCCGGTGACACCACTCGTGCGGTGGCGCGCGGGATTGGATGACTACGCCCTTACGTTTGCCCTCCGTCGGAGTTAGTTCAACGGAGTCGCGACTGGCATGGGTCGAAACGCTTCCACGAGCTGAGGTCCGACATGTTTCCGCTCATCGGGATGCACGGTTCTGCTCTGCTGGTGGTGTCTGGCGCTCGGCTGCAGCGACGGACCCACCGTGCCACGCAGCAGCCCCCCGACTCTTGCGTTCTGCGCGTCGGCGCCGCCGAAGTGGGTGGCGGTGAGAACCGGCGACAGCTGGACGACGCTCGGGCCGAATACGCGAGGCGAGGTGACGTCGAGGGGGTTGAGAAGCTGTCGGTCGCCTTCGACCTCGATCGTGCTGGCGTAACGAGCACCTGGATTCTGAACCGCCTGCCTGCGGAAGTTGAACGAGGTAAAGGTCAAAAGATCGTTCTGGAACCCGGTTAGCCTCTTGGCAGATCTGCCGCGTCCGCCCTCGTGTCGCAGATCATTGCGCGACCCGGACACTCAATGCCCCGATAGACAATCAGGGCAGGCTGACCGTGGCGCCCGGCGGCGCGGGAAGCCTGACCCTCATCGGAAACCTGCAAACGACCGGCGTCCTCAATCTCGAGATCGGCGGCACGACAGCCGGCTCGACATACGATCAGCTAATTGTGAACGGCAGCGCCACTCTCGGCGGCACACTGAACGTCTCCCTGATCAACGGCTTCACGACAGTCAATGGCCAGACGTTCTCGATCCTCACGTCGAGCCTGGCGCGGAGTGGAGTGTTCGGTACCACAACGCTGCCGGCGGGGACGAGTGTGCAATACAATCCCAACTCGATTGCGTTGACCGTTCCTTGACCGCGATCCTGATTCCCCTATTGCGGCGCCGCCTGGTTGCGCCGGCGCGCCCGCAATTCCGTCATGAAATTGTGGACCAGGACGACCTGTTCCTCATTCCCGGCCATTGGGCGCAGCAAGAGGAATGACTTGCCGTCGCGCGCCACGTCGAAGCTCGCGTGACCATCGCGGGAGAGGAAGTTGCCCTCGAACAGGACGTCACGCGAAGAGACGGCGAACGTCGGTATCGTGACGACGGACGCCGCGATAAGCTTATGCCCTTCCACGTAAATGATCTTCTTTCCATCCGGGGCCCACACGGGTGTCGTGGCTCCGTTCACCGACACGGGTATCGTGGCACCCGATCCTGGAAAGGGCCGTACGTACACCTCTAGGCGGCCCGACTCGTTGGAACTGTAGGCTATCCAGTGTCCGTCGGGAGACAGACGCCCAGCATGCTCGGTGAACTTCGACGCGGCCACGGCATGCGTCGCGGTGTCACCCGTGAGGGATCGGTACCAGATGTCGGCTGTTCCGAGGCTGCCCGTGCGATAGAGCAGGGTGGCCGTCAGGAGATATCATGCCCTCGTATTGTTCATCTGTCCAACGGGCATCGCGAGCGGCGTGACCACTCCGCGCGAGTCCGCGAGCACGAGTTGCATCGTGGCCGAGCCGCTCACGTAGGCGAGCGACCCGTCGCGCCCCAGGGCCGCCTTGGAAAACCCCGTGGGGTTCACCGCCACGTCGCCGACGATCACGACCGCGCTGCCGGTTACGCGGAGCCGGCGCGAGTCAAAGGGGACCGCGACGATTGCGCCGTCATCGCGAACGTACAGCAATTCATCGTCGATGACGCCAAGCGGAAACACTCCCTGGATGTCGAGCACGGTCATCTTCCCATCGGGGATCGAAGCCACCCCGAGTGGGCCGTTTGGCCCGAGTTGACTGGCATACAGCACCGCCTTGCCGCCGGGAAGGACGACCGGAAAGTATGCCGCCGCCGA
>JAYVNZ010000041.1:0-2836 GCA_043758185.1 Gemmatimonadaceae bacterium
TGCAGGTCGAAATCCACAGAGTTGCTCGACAGCACCCTGCCGCTCACCACACCATTCACCCTGGTCACCATGCCTTGCGCGGAAACCGCCTGCGCATCAAGCCCACCCGAAAAGGTACGGCCTGACTGCTGCGTGATGGTCAGTGTGCCATCGTAGGTGACTCGCGTTCCGCTGGTCTGCGCTCCTGCGTAGCGCCACGCCCCCACCAGACTCACGGTGGTGGCGCTGGTATCGGTGGGCGCGCTGCATGCCGCGGCAAGCGCTAGGGCCGCCAGCCAGGGGCGAAATCGAATGGTCGCACTCATTGCGGAGGCCTCGGTGAACGCAGACGCGGATCGACAACCACGGTATCAGCACGTGCGCCGGTGGAGCGGCGCGGCAGCACCGGTGACGCCGCGGCTGGCGACGTCGGCCTGATCGACGGTGCGGGCGCCTTGTCGTCCGCATGTGCCCCGAAACTCTTGAGCTTGACCGAGCGCGTGGAGAGCACCACGTCATAGTCGTGGCCCTTGCGCTCCGCGCCAACGCGAAAGTTCGTCGGCATCTGCGTAATCTGGATCGCGGCACCGGCTGCGGACGCATCCACCGACATCCTGTAGCTGCCCGGTGGCAACGCGGAAAACGACTGCGTGATCGAATCGGTGGGCTGCGCCAGGTACGTGCGCTGCAGTGAATCGCGCGCAACCACAACCACCTGTGTCAGGTCGATGCTGCCCGTGGCACCCAGATCCTCGCGCCGCATGATCAAGTGCATCCGGACGGCGGAGGTGGGCACAACGCCAATGGCACGCACGCGCTTCCCCTCCTCTTCCGAGATGGGCGTGCCCTTTTCCATCCAGCCGGCGGGCAGGGAGCGTGGGTCAATACGCAAGCGTTCCGTATGCGCACCGCCGGAGTTCGTGAACTTGAACGATCCGTCCTCTTCCGTGGTCGATGACTGGTCACCCCGTCGAATGATCACGCCGCCCATGCCGGGCTCCCCTGGATCCTGAATCCCGTTTCCATTGAGGTCTTCGTAGATGAGGCCTCCCCGTGACCCGAAGCGCAGGAATGCGGGCATGGTGAGGTAGGAGGTGCGCGACACCCGAAGTGACGTGGACCAGGGACCCGTGCCGGCAACGCTGACGAGCGGATTCCGGTCCGCCGCGAACGTCAGCGCAATACCGAGCGGAAGCTCGGCGGTAAGATCGCCACGCAACGTGGTCACGGAGGGCCGGTCACCGAACCATCCCAGATTCTGCACGATGCCCGTTGCATAGATCGAGGAGCCGCCAGGCAGGAATAGCGGGAAGCGGTCGAGGCGAACGCTCAGCTGGTGCTGCCGTGGGAGTCCAACCGAATTCGACCCATCGCGACTCGCCTGAGCAACGAGCAGCAGGGTACCGAAACGCTCGGTACCGCGCGTCATCTGCGCGAGGACGCTTCCTCGGCCGCTGCTCAAGCGCGCATCGCCCGCGTCCACAGTGCCGAAGTCCAGCCCGCGTGTGACTCGCGCTGCCGTCGTGGTGACACTCATGCCTGTCTGCTTGTTGAGTACGAGATTCACCGTCGAGGACAGGTGCTGCTCGTCGCTCCCGAAAGTGACCCCGCGCGATTGCAGTGATTGAAAGCTGCCCCCGGCGTCGAGTCCGAGCGACAGGCCCTTTCGAACGAAGTACTGCGGAGTGATCGCCCCTCCAACTGCGTTTGCAGACGTTCCCGCGCCTCCACTGGTTTGCGTCAGGAAGCCCTGCCCACCCAATTGCCACTGCGGGCTCAGGGCATGGGACATGTACCCTGACAGCGCGGTTCTCGCGCCCGCATACGCGGCGGTGCCACCCGGAGCAACGATTGCGCGGAATTGCATGCGTTCACGCGCGGATGTGCGCGTGAATTCCGAGAATAATCCAATCCCCGACCCATCCGCATAGCGGCGGTAGGCAGCCTCGCTCTCCAGGGTTCCGCCGAACAGCGACGGCACAGTCACCCCCAGACCCGCCACGTCGAGCTTCCGGCCCATGATTGCCTTTCCCTCGTCAAGGCGCGCCACGGTTCCGGTGATCCACAGGTTCGGGGAGACCAGGCGACTGAGCCGAATCCCAGCGACCTGGGGTGACTCGATTCGGTCGACGGTCGGGGTGGCATCGCCAAATCCGAACCCTTGGCCAGCGAACGCGGTCTTGATGCTCAGTGCCGGCGATTCCCAGCCGAACGCCACCCCTCGGCCGCCAGCGCCCTGCCCTGTGAGTTCGGAGAAGCTCGCGCCAACTCCACCAATGCGCAGATGGCCCGGCCCACGCGCGAGCATGATGTTCGGCGGCTGCGGAAACTGCCCAAGGCTGGACAGGCGGTATCGGCCCTGGTCGGACAGTGCAGGCGCGCTGGTAGCATCGACCGAGAGCTCGACATCGCGGAAGATGGGTCCCGAAAAGGCCAGGCCCATGAGCGCGCTGCCACCGCCCGCCGAACCCGTGGTGCTGGAGATGCTTGTGTTCAGCGAGATGGCGCGCCCGCTTGGGCCGCTTCGATTTGCCGGCACCTCCACATACATGCGCTCCTCGGCGCGTGCGGTTCCCATCGCGTTCGTCGCATGCATCACGATCGCGAAACTCCCTGCGGACGCCGTGTTCGGTACCTGGACCACGGTCTGCCTGAGGATGGAACTGCCCCGCGGAACCACCGCGCTGCCTGATTCTCGCTCGGCCGCCGACCATCCGTAGGGAAGCTCAAATCGCATGGCGACGGTGTCGGCCGCGTTTCCCTGGTTCGTGAGCCTGTAGCGCAGCGTAATCTTGCCCCCGGCCTTGGTGCCTGTCGCCTGCTGCACGAGGTCCAGTGCCAAGGTGCGCACGACGGC
>JAYVNZ010000042.1:0-2142 GCA_043758185.1 Gemmatimonadaceae bacterium
CCCGTGCGGCCGATCCCGTAGCCCGCCGCGATGCCGACGGCCGCGCCATCGGCAATGCGCAGGAATGATTGCTTCCGCCAGCGGATCACCAGCCAGCAAAGCAGCACTGCGCCCATGAATCCACCCCAGTAAACGAAGCCGGCGCGGCTGAAGAGCGCACTGAACCGATGCTCGAGGATCGCGAAATAGATCTTCGCACCCAGGATCGTGCCCACCAGCGCCGCGAACGTGACGTCATGCATGATCTCGGGATCGTCACCGCGCTGCGCGAGCACCTGCTGCGCCACCCAGTGCGCCACGCCGAACGCCGCCATCATGGCGATACCGAATCCCGTGAGCGGGATTGGCCCGATGGAGAAGTTGAATGGGTGGTGAATGATGGGATGCGGAATCATCGTTTCCTGGTCTCGACGCGGAGCTTCGTCCATGCGACGACGGCCGCACAGCTCTGTCCCACCGTCGAGAATTGCGGAGGCACGTTCGTGCCGGGATACACCTCGATGGCCGAAATTTCGCCGGGACGCACGAAGGAATCCACGTCACCTGCATCCAGTTGCCTCCATTCCGATCCGTCCACCCACACCGTCACGCAACCGCCTCCACCGGCGGCTGAGCGCGTGGAGACGATCTGCGCCTGGTTGCCGATCATGCTCACCCGGATGCCGGGCACCGTGCGCAGCAGGTCACTGAAGAGTTGGGCTCGCCGCTTCTCGATCTGGTCCGGGTCAATGAAGTACCCACCCGTGGAGGAGCGCTTCCGGTCCGTGAACCCCACCTTCTGGAGCCCGAGGTCTCGCGCCGACACCACTTCCACCGCCGATAGCTCGGGCACGAAGATGCCGAGCTTCACCGTCACACGCGCGGGAGAGCGCGCGGAGAGTTCGACCGCCTGCTCCGTGGGCTTGTATCCGAGCTGGCGCACCACGATCGCCTGGGTGCCCGAAGGCAGCGAATCGAGCACGAAGTCGCCATTCGCACGCGTGATGGTGGCCGCACTCACGCCCATGAGTCCCACGCGAGCACCCACCACAGGGACACCACTGGCGTTCAGCACGCGCCCGAACACCCGGGCCGTGCCCTTTCGCGCAACCGGTGCGGCGCCCGTATCTGTCGACGCAACCTTCGGCAGCGCGGCGACACTCATGCTGCGCAGCGCCAGCACCCCCTCGCTCTGCGACACCGGGACTTCTGCCGTCACCCCACCGTCCTTGCGCTGCGCCTGCAGCTTGCCTTCATATGTGGTGGGCAGGCCGCACAGCTTGTACGTGCCATCGGCGCCAACGACAGTCTCGCGCACCCGCGGTGTCTTCTTCACCTTCAGGGCCGCGGGAAGGCCTGGAATGTCTGGATCGTACCACACCATGGACACCCGCGCGCCCACGGCCGGCTCGTCCGTGTCGGGCTCGCGCACGCGGCCAACGAGTGCGCCCGGGCCAAGCGTACGGCGCGCCGCCGGGCAGAACAGCGCCGTGAGATACTCGGCGCTCGGTATGGCGATCTGTGTGCGCGTGATGGAATTGACGTCGAACGCCATGGGTGCCGACACCAGCGTGATGCCCAGGGTGTCCAGCATGGGGTGATCGACAATGAGCCGGTAGCTGCCCGGCTTCACGCTATCCACCAGGAAGCGTCCCAGGGAGTCCGTGGCGCCAATCCGCCCGGTGCCTTCCACCTGGATGAGCGCTCCCACCAGCGGCTCACCATGCACGCTGTCCATGGCAACACCTTGCAGATAGCCAGGCTTCGGCGCTTCAGGTACGGGCGCGACAGGGGGCTTGGTGGCCGGTGTCTTGGCGGGCAGCGCGGTTTTCGCTGGAGGCTTGGGCCGCTGCGTGAGTTGCGCGCGCGCGGGCGAGCTCGCCACGAGGACGCCGCACAGCGGCAGGAGGAATCGAAGCAGACGCATGGGTGGAATATAGGGGTTGCGATGTGTCGCTCTACCCGGGAAGCCGTGGCAGGGGTCCATGGTCCGGCAGTCCCGTGTGCCGTACGCCACTGACGACGTCGCGGCGTGCTTTCTGCCTCATTTCTCCCCATCACCTTTACGGAGTGAGCCATGGGCGGAAAACCAAGCAACAACATGCAGAGCGATCGTCCGGAATCTGGCGGCGCTGACAAGGACATGCAGCGGGAAAACTCCGG
>JAYVNZ010000043.1:0-2937 GCA_043758185.1 Gemmatimonadaceae bacterium
AATCCCCGCGCCAAGGACTACGTGGACCGGCCGGAAATCCACCAGCTGATGACGGATTTCAACCGGAACTACACGAGGTTGCTGCGCATGCTCCACGCAGTGTTCAACGGTTCGCCTTCCATGCTGAAGGAGGCCGTGCCGATGATGTACGACCTCAAGTACCGCGCCCAGGCGCTGATGGCGATTCCCACAGGCCGCAAGGACGGTTCGACGGTGGGTCCCAGTTTCGAGTACATGGAATGAGGCACCTTGTCCTGCGGCTTGCGCGAGCCTGCGGCGAAATCAGCTGCGCAGTGACATGCGCCGGAGCAGGGCCACGAACCGTTCGTCGCGGCGCACCGCATCGGGCCATGGCAGCAGGTTGACGCGCGCGAAGTCACTCGCGCGGTCGTCGTAGGCGCCCTGGAGTTCCGCGAGTGTCTCGTCCACAAGGCCGAGACCTGCGTATACGAGTGCGAAGTCGAGCGGTGATACGTAGCGCGTGCCGCGCAGCGTCTCCAGCAGGGCGAGTACGTCGCGGGCGTCGTCCGCGCGCCCAGCCGCAGCGCACGCAAGGCCCTTGTACCCGAGACCCACGCCGCCATCGGTCTTCTGCACGACGATGTCGAACGCGGAAACGGCTTCGTCAGCACGGCCGAGCGCGAGGTAGACGGAGCCGAGCCGCCAGTAGGTCCACGGAAAGGCTGGGTCGAGCTCGCGCGTCTTCACGAGCTGCGCGAGCGCTTCCTCTGGCCTGCCGGCCAGCAGCAGCGCATAGCCCAGGTGGTCGTTGATGATCAGGGAGAGCGGATCGAGCTCCTGGGCACGACCCATCGAATCGAGCGCGTCATCGAAGCGCTCCATGACAAACAGGTACCACGCGTACCATTGGTGTGCGGTGGCATACTTGGCATTGAGCTCAATGGCGCGGGCGAAGCTCCGCGCGGCGCCGCCCCAGTCGTAGTCGTAGAAGACCTGCAGGTAGCCCAGCGACGCATGGGCTTCCGCGAGAGTCTCATCGAGAGTGAGCGCCCGCGTGGCGGCCGCCTTGCCGCGAGGATAGGCGTCGTGGGGCGCTTGCGTGTTGTAGTAGCCGAGGATGTTGAAGGTATCCGCGAGGCCCGCGTAGGCCAGCGCGTAGCTGGGGTCGACGTCGATTGCTTCCTGGAAATGCTCGATCGCCTGGCGGAGGCCTTCCACCGTGCGCTTGTTCCAGTGATGGCGGCCTCGGAGATAGGCCTGGTACGCCTTGGTGCTCTCGGTAAAGCGCTTGGCGAGGCCCGCCTGCTCCTGCCCGCTGAGCTTGAGGCGGAGGGAGCGAACGATTTCTGCCGCCATTTCCTCCTGCACAGCGAAGATGTCCGCGAGCTTGCGATTGTACTGCTCACCCCAGAGTTGCGATTCAGTGACCGAGTCCACGAGTTCGGCCTTGATCACGATCGTATCGCCGCGGTGCATGATGCGCCCTGTCACAACCGCGCGGGCATTCACTTCCTTCGCGATCGCGCTCGGGTCCATGTCGCGTCCCTTGTAGCGGAACACAACGGATCGGGCCACCACACGCAGGCCCGCGAGTCCCGCGAGCTTGTTCATGATGCCCTCGGTGATGCCTTCCGCGAGATACTCGCCGTCCGCGTCGGCGCCGACGGAGGTGAATGGCAGCACCGCCAGGGACTCGATCGGCACGCGTCCGGTGGGCGTCGTGACGAGCAGGCCGGGCATTCCGGTCAACGAAGGAACGGGACTGGGCGCGTGCATGCCGGCGGGTCTGAGCGCAGGCGCGACAGGCGCGCGCGTTGTCGGCGCCATTGTCGACTGCGCCGAGTGTGACGCCCGTGGCGTGGAGCGTCCCAGCGCCCAACGCATGCGTTCCCAGAATCCTTCCACGACACGCACCGGTGCCGAGGATCGCTTCAGGGCGTGCGCGAATTCCGCGAGGGTTTCGAAGCGATCCGCCGGATCCTTTGCCATGCTGCATGCAATGACGTCGCTGATGTGCTGTGGCACGTCCGGTCGGACCAGGCGCAAGTCCGGCACCGGGTCGAGTGCGTGACGCATGAGCATCTGCCGGAGGGAGTCCGCCGTAAACGGGGGATGCCCCGCCAGCATCTCGTACATCACGCACGCAAGGCTGTAGAGGTCACTCCGTCCGTCGAGGTCCTGCGCGCCGACTGCCTGTTCGGGGCTCATGTACAGCGGGGTGCCCAGCGACGTGCCGGACAGGGTGATGGAAACGTCCTCTGTCGCGCTCTTCAGGCGGGCGATGCCGAAATCCGACACGATGGCGAAGCCACCCTCGATGAGGATGTTCTCCGGCTTGACGTCACGATGGACAATGCCCTCGCGGTGTGCGCACTCGAGTGCACTCGACACCTCGAGGCCGATGCGGACGGCATCGCCAATGGGGAGGCATCCGTCCCGCGTCATCCGCTCACGCAAGGATTCGCCGCGCATGAACGGCATGACGTAATACAGCAGCCCGCCGGCGTTCCCGGAATCGTGGAGGGGCAGGATGTGCGGATGCGTGAGCCGCGCGGCAATGGTGATCTCGCGCTGGAAGCGCTCCCCGCCGATTGCCGCCGCCACATGCGGCAACAGCACTTTCAGCGCTACCCCGCGGTCATGCTTCCGGTCACGCGCGAGGTACACCACGGCCGAGCCGCCACGTCCGAGCTCGCGCTCAAACGCGTATCGTTCCGCCAGCGCAAAACGCAACTGCCCCAGTATTTCGTCTTCCACCCAGTTCCAGGATACGCGTGGTCTCGTAATGTGGGTGCACAGCGATGCGGTCGCAACTCGCTGCGCGCCGCCGCTCAGCGCACCACGCGCATCACACCCTGCATCACGAGCGCGTGACCAGGAAACGAGCACAGGTACGTGTAATCGCCCGGCGCGGTGGGCGCCTCGAAGTAGATCGTCTCCGCGTGCTGCGGCGCGACTATGGCGGTATGGAACAGC
>JAYVNZ010000044.1:0-5437 GCA_043758185.1 Gemmatimonadaceae bacterium
GCGCGCGGCACCTCCTTTCGCGACTATCGCGACGCGTCGGGCGGGCGCGGCGATTTCGAGCGATCGCTTGCGGCCTATGGCCGCGGGGGCGAGCCGTGCCTGCGCTGCGGCGCGCGTCTCGTGGAGACGCACGCCATTGACGGACGTACCACGGTGTTATGCGCGCACTGTCAAAGGTAGGGCTCGTGCGGCCGCCTACACCGGCGGCGCAGCTCGCGTGCATGCGCGACGCCGTGAAGGCGGGCGCAAAGGATCGGCCTGGCGTGTACCGCATGCTCGCCGCCGACGGCGAGATCGTCTACGTGGGCAAGTCCAAGAAGCTCCGCACGCGGCTGCTCAGCTACTTTCGCTGCGACTTTCCCGCCGACAAGGGCGCGCGCATCGTGCGCGAGGCCGATCGCATCGAGTGGGATTATCACCCCAGCGAGTTTGCCGCGCTGCTCGAGGAGTTGCGCCTGATCAAGCGCTACAGGCCCCGCCTCAACGTGGCCATGAAGCGCGATGCGCGCCACTTCGCGTTCATCAAGCTCACGCGTGGCAGTGCGCCGAAGCTGCTGGTGGTGCGCGGTTCCGGCGGCGACGATGCGCAGATCTACTACGGCCCATTCCACGGTGCGCAGCGCGTGGGTGAGGCCGTCCGGGAACTCAACGACGCACTCGGCCTGCGCGACTGCCGGCTCGACCAGCCGATGCACTATGCCGACCAACCCGAGCTGTTCAAGGGCTTTCCACGCACGCCGGGCTGCATCCGCTACGAGATCCGCAAGTGCCTCGGACCCTGTGTCGGCGGATGCACCGCGGCGCAGTACCAGACGCGCGTGCAGCTCGTGCGCGGCTTTCTCGACGGGGCAGATGACGGCCCGCTGCGCACCTTGCGGGAGGAGATGGTCGCGGCGAGCGAGCGGATGGAGTTCGAACGAGCCGGCACGCTGCGCGACAAACTGCAGCGGCTGGAAGGGTTGCGCGAACAGTTCATCAAGTTTCGATTCGCCATCGAGACCCTGTCATTCGTGTATACCGTGCCCGGGTTCGACGGCGACGATCGCATCTACCTCATCCGCCGCGGTCGCGTGCGAAGCGAGCACGTCATCCCACGCAGCGCGCCCGACCGCCTGCGCCTCATCGACATGGTCACGGACGTGTTCGCCTCGGTCGAACGCGAGAGCGCGCAACTTCCCGCCCACGAGATCGATGAATTGCTCCTGCTCTCGTCGTGGTTCAGGCGTTTTCCAGCGGAGCTCGCTCGGTCGCGCGCGGCCTCGGCGTTTGTTCAGGAATCTGCGTGAGCGTGCCCTGCATCACATCGCAGGATGGCGGGGCTCTTGCACTTTCGGTCGCGGACGCCCGACGAACGGGCGACAGCGATGACTGTAATGGCGACTACATGGCAACCGACGACGCTCGTGCAATGCATCAGCCTGAGGCCATGGCTCTCCTATCCGGGTTCTGACGGATCAGGTGGCTGCCACGACCTGACGCTGGGCCGCATCTACGAAATGCTCGGCATCGAAGCCAACGGGTCGTTCTACAGGATCCTCGACGACTCCGGCGACGATTTCCTGTACCCTGCGTCGCACTTCCAATCGCTTTAGCTGGGCGATAGCTGAGCTGGGTTGTCGTCCTGAGCAAAGCGAAGGACCTGCTTTCAAGCTAAGCGAGATCGACGATCTCCACCTCGGCGTGCCCGTCGCGAATGATGAGGATGCCCACGCTGGGCTCCAGCTTGAAGCGCCGGGCACCCGCCGCGCCAGGATTCACCACCAATCGGCCGTCCGCGGCGCGCGCCACCAGCTGTCGATGCGTGTGCCCATACACGATCACCTCCGCGGCATAGGTCTCCAGCAATTTCGCCGGTGTGGGCGAGCCCACCTCATGCCCGTGCGAAACGTGGATGGTCACGCCACCCACCGTGATCGCGATGGACTCGGCAAGTCGCGAGTCTTCGGGCGCATCGGTATTTCCCAGCACGGCGCGCACCGGTGCAATGAGTTCCAGTTCATCCAGGATCGCATCACCGCCAACATCCCCCGCATGGAGGATCAGCGAAACGCCTGCCAGCGCCGTGTGCACCGCCGGGCGCACGAGGCCATGCGTGTCCGAGATCAATCCGATGACGTGCGCGTCCCCGCCAGTCACGCGTCGTCCGGCGATTCGCCCCATCGCCTGCCGAGCGAGTGCTCCACTTCGAGTTGGTCCAGCACCCGGGCGACGACGAAATCCACCAGTTCTGCCACTGACGAGGGCCGGTGATAGAACCCCGGACTTGCTGGCAACACCACCGCACCAGCGCGAGTGAGGCGCAGCATGTTCTCCAGGTGAATGACGCTGTACGGCGTCTCGCGGGGCACAAGCACAAGCGTGCGCCGCTCCTTGAGTGCAACGTCGGCGGCACGTTCCACGAGGGACCGCGACGTCCCCTGGCTGATGGCGCTCACCGTGCCCATCGAGCAGGGACAGATCACCATGCCGCGGTTGCGCGCCGACCCGGACGCCGGTGCAGCGCCGCGGTCGGCGTCGTCGAACACGGTCACGAGCGCATCCCATGCTTCGGCACCAACGGCGACGCGCAATGCCTCGACCGTATCGATGTCCGTCTCCGTGCGCAACAGCCTGAGGCCGTGACTCGAGACAATAAGCTGTACCGGCTGGCGCGCGATCAACAGGTGCTCGAGCAACCGCACGGCGTACGGTGCGCCGGATGCGCCGGTGACGGCCATCACCACTGGCCACTCGCGGTTCATCATCGCACGGTAAAGGTGACGACGAACGACGTGCTGGCCAGCAACCGCCCGGCGAGCACGAACGCAAACAGTGTGAGGCTGATCACGCCATTCATCGTGAAGAATGCCGCGTCGAGCTTCGAGAGGTCTCCGGGACGAACGAGTGAATGTTCGTACAACAGCAGCGACGCGGCAATCATGACCCCCGCCCAGTAGAGCGTGAACGCGATACCGGATCCCGGGAAAGCCGCGAGGCCCACCAGCGTCAGGCAGCCGATCGTCACCACATGCAATGACCGCGAAATGATGATGGCACCGCGCTCGCCGAACGCGACGGGGATGGAGTGCAGCCCCTGGGACTTGTCGAACGCAATGTCAGGCAGCGCATACAGGATGTCGAAACCGGCACCCCACGACACCACGGTGATGGCGAGCAGGCACAGCAACCACCAGGGGTGGCTCCACTGCCCGGTGACCGCGAGGTAGCCGCCCACCGGCGCGATGGACATGCCGAGGCCGAGTACGACGTGCGCGAATCGCGTGAATCGCTTGGTGACGCTGTAGAAGAACACCCACGCCAGTGCCACGGGCGACAGCGCGAGACACAGCGGATTGAGTGCCGCAGCGGCCGCCACAAAAATGGTCGAGGCCAGCACGACGGCAACAGATGCCTCGCGCACCGACAGTGCACCGCGCGGTATTTCCCGCATCAGGGTGCGCGGGTTTCGTGCGTCGAACTCCCGGTCCACGATCCGGTTGAAACCCATGGCGGCGAACCGCGCCGCTGTGAACGCGAGAATCGTCCACCCCAGCATCGGCCATGACACCACGTGCGAGTACGACGCGAAGATCACGCCGATCATCGCGAAGGGCAGCGCGAACACGGTGTGCGGCAGCTTCACGAAGCTGGCATACGTCGACAGGCGCGTAGCGCCCGCGAACGTCTGCCCCTCGCGCACGGGTTGCGGCGCCGAGCTCATGTCAGCGTGCACCGATGCCGAGCGACGGCCACATCGCGTCCACCGACGCCCGGGTTTCATCGTCCATGACGATCACCGGCGGCCAGTCGCGCGTGAAGCCTTCCTCCGGCAGCTTGCGCGTGGCGTCGATGCCCATCTTCGAACCGTACGTGAACGCACGCGACGAATGGTCGAGCACGTCCATGGGGCCCATGGTGAACCGCGTGTCGCGCTCGGGATCAATGTTGTTGAGCGCCACCCACCACGCCTCCTGCGGATTGCGCACATCCACCCAGTCATCCACTACCACGAGCACCTTCGCAAGCGACATCAGCCCCTGCCCCCACATGGCGTTCATCACCTTGTATGCCTGCCCCGGATACTCCTTCCGGATACTGACGAACACGAGGTTGTGAAAGATGCCCTCGGCCGGCATGTGATAGTCGACGATCTCGGGGATGGTGAGCTTCAGCAGCGGAAGGAAGATGCGCTCCGTGGCGTGTCCGAGATAGAAGTCCTCCATTGGCGGACGCCCCACGATGGTGCACGGAAAGATCGGGTCGCGCCGCATGGTCACAGCCGTCACGTGCACGAGCGGGTACAGGTCCGCAAGCGAATAGAATCCCGTGTGATCCCCGAACGGGCCCTCCATCACGAGCGGTTCCGCCGGATCGATGTAGCCCTCGAGCACGAAGTCGGCGTCGGCCGGTACCTCGAGGTCGCAGGTGAGTGCCTTGGCGAGCATCACGGGCTTCTTCCTGAGAAAACCCGCAAAGATGAACTCGTCCACGGTCGGCGGCAGCGGCGCCGTGGCGGAATACAGTGACGCGGGATCCGCACCCACCACGATCACCACCGGCATCTTCTCGCCACGCTCGGCCATCTCGCGCCAGTGCGCGGCGCCTACCTTGTGCCGCTGCCAGTGCATGGCCAGCGTGTTCTTTCCCATCTGCTGCACACGGTACATCCCCACGTTGCGAATGCCCCGTTTGGGATCGTGCGTGATCACCATGGGCAGCGTGATGTACGGGCCGCCGTCCTCGGGCCAGCATGTGAGGATGGGCAGCTTGTCGAGATCCACCTCGTCGCCACGCCAGATCACCTCCTGGCAACGGGGGCTGCTCGTCATGCGCGGTGGAAACTTCGCCACCTCCATCAACCTGGGCAGCATGGAGAGCTTGCCCATGATCCCCTCGGGCACCTTGAGGTCGAGCAGCTTGGTGATCCGGTCGCCGTGATCGTCCAGTCGCTCCACACCGAGTGCCATGGCCATCCGGGTCATGGAGCCGAACAGGTTGATGCCAACCGGGTAGGCGGAGCGCGAGCCATCGCGCAGGATCACGTGCTCGAACAGCAGCGCCTTCCCACCACCGGGCTGCTTCATCACGCGGTCCGCTATCTCGCAGAGCTCCAGGTGCACGCGGACCGGGTGCGTGATGCGCACCAGTTCACCGGCGGCATCTATGGCATCAACGAATTGGGTGAGCGTGTCGAGTGACAAGGCGTTTGTAGTTCGAGTTGCGTCAAGAAAAGCGTTGTGCGGGGGGAACGCGAATCAGGTAAATCTCGCGAATCTCCGCGAATAACGACAAAGAATTCCTGGAGAGGATTCGCAGGATTCGCCTTATTTCGCTGGATTCGCGTTGCCAACGCCCACCGCCCTTCAACGCTTTACCCCCACATGTATCGCCGCGATGCCCAGGCTCAACGACTCCCAGCGCACCTCCGCGAACCCCGCCGCCGTCATCCGCCGCGCCA
>JAYVNZ010000045.1:0-2006 GCA_043758185.1 Gemmatimonadaceae bacterium
ACTGCTGCACCGCGCGGGGAGTATCGTTCAAGGCCACCGCGGGGCTGCACCATCCGCTGCGCGGCGAGTATCGGCTCACGTACGAAGCCACCGCGCCGCTTGGTATCATGTTCGGATTCCTGAACGTGTTCGTCGCGACGGCCCTTGCCCGCCAGGGCCTCGGCGAGGGCATTCTCGTGGCGCTGCTCCAGGAGCGCGATCCTGCCGCCATTCAGTTCGATGCCAACGGCATTCGGTGGCGAGAGTACTTCGTGTCCACGGACGAGATGATTGCAACGCGTGCCGACTCCGCGACAGGCTTTGGATCCTGCTCGTTCCGCGAACCGCTCGACGACCTTCACCAGCTCGGATTGTTGTGATCATGCCCGTCTCCAACGATTCACATCGCGCCGACCTGGCATCCTGGGTGAACTCCGCGCAGTCACCCAGCACGGATTTTCCAATCCAGAACCTGCCGCTCGGACTCTTTCAGTCACCGGAACAGTCCCCTCGGCCCGGCGTCGCGATCGGGGGTGAGGTGCTGAACCTGGTCGCCGCCGCGGAGCAGGGGTTTCTCAATGACGATCTTGCCGCGGCCATGCTTGCGTGCCGTGACGATGCCTCGCTCAATCCGCTCATCATGCATGGCCGGCCGGCACTTCAGGCCCTGCGTACTGCCGTCAGCACGCTGCTGCGCACCGACTCCCAGTCTGCACAGCGCGCACGCGCGCTGCGGGACGCACTGCTCGTTCCGATGCACGACGCCGAAATGCTCGTACCGGTTCGGGTCGGCGATTATACCGACTTCTACGCGTCCATCGAGCACGCCTCTAATGTCGGCAGCATGTTCCGGCCGGACAACGCGCTGCTCCCCAACTACAAGTGGGTGCCCATCGGATACCACGGGCGCGCCTCATCGCTGGTGCGCAGCGGCACGCCCGTGCGGCGGCCCCATGGCCAGGTGAAGGACGACCCTGCGTCGGCACCATCGTTCGCACCCACGCGGCGCCTCGACTATGAACTCGAGATCGGCGCGTTCATCGGGTGCGGCAATCCGCTCGGTACCTCGGTTCCTCTTGGCGAGGCGGAAACGCATGTGGCCGGCCTGTGCCTCCTCAACGACTGGTCTGCGCGTGACGTCCAGGCATGGGAATACCAGCCACTCGGTCCCTTCCTCGCGAAGAATTTCCTGACGTCCATCTCGCCGTGGATCGTCACACTGGATGCGCTCGAACCCTTTCGCGCGCCGGCGTATGTGCGACCTGCCGGCGATCCCGAGCCATTGGCGTACCTGATGAACGAGGGCAACCAACGCGCCGGCGGTTTTGCCATTGCCCTCGAGGTCCTTATCGCGTCCGCGCGAATGCGCGAGCAGCATTGTGCCCCGATGCGGGTGAGCCTCGGCTCCCTGTCGTCGATGTACTGGACGCTGGCGCAGCTGGTCACGCACCATGCCAGCAATGGATGCAACCTCCGTCCGGGCGACCTCATTGCCACCGGCACCGTGAGTGGTCCCACGCGGGAATCGCGCGGGTGCCTCCTGGAGCGGACGTGGCGCGGCACCGAGCCACTCGAGTTGCCAACGGGCGAATCCCGCGCGTTCCTCGAGGATGGCGACGAGGTCATCATGCGCGCGTGGTGTGAACGCGACGGGTTCCGCCGCATCGGCTTTGGCGAATGCCGCGGTATCGTCATTCCGGCATGACGGCCACCTTTGCCCGGCGTGTGTACGCAGCCGCGGCAACACTGCTGCTTGCCAGTGCGTGCGGCGGGCACCTCGAGGTCCCCGCACCAGCGCTCCAGCCTGGGGCAGGGCCACCGTTCCCACCGGCAGCGCCCGCCGTCATCGTCCTGCCGGTGACCATTGCACTTGGCCGAATTCGCAGTGCACTCACGGCCCAGTTTCCCGTGAGTGATTCCCTCACGCGCGCGCAGTGCGTGGCGCTTGGCGGATCCGTGTGTCATCAGTACGTCTACCGCCGTGACTCGCTGGATTTGCGCATGAATGGCGATCGCATCGACCTGCT
>JAYVNZ010000046.1:0-2415 GCA_043758185.1 Gemmatimonadaceae bacterium
GTGGTGATCTTCACCGATGGAAACTTGCGCTTGAGCCGGTCGAAGAGCTGTTCGTCCGGCGTGCGGATCACGGGTGCCGCTGCGTCATCCGCCGCGCGCGCCACTTCGCCCACCACGTTGAAGGGAATGCCCGTGCCGGCGAGCGAGTCCAGCACTTTCGTGAACTCGAGGGCGGGACGCCCGCGAATGCCTGTGAGCGTACCAACGCCGGCCACACCCAGGCGCGCGCCCGTCCATACCTCGCGGCTCGGCTGCCTGGGATTCACGAAGATGGCGGCAGAGCGCACGGCTCCCGCCTGCTTGATCATCAGCAGTGCGGCGTCCGGCTCCTTGAATCCGGTGAGATAGAAGAACGATGGGCTCTGCGTGAACGACAGGTAGTCCTGCGGCGGCTCGTGTGCACCGAGCACCACGAGTGCGCCGTCCGGAAGCTTTGCCGCCAGCTCGAGCCGGCGAGCGGCGTATTCGGCCTGGTCCTGTGCGCGCAGGAGTGACGGGAGCAGCAGGGCAACGAGGAACAAACGACGGATCACGAATCCTCCTTCACGGTGAACGGCGCGCTCATCCCACGAGCACGCTGATGACATACAGGAGCAGGCCCACCAGTCCGCCTACCAGCGTGCCGTTGATGCGGATGAACTGGAGATCGCGGCCGATCTGCACCTCGATCTTGCGCGACGCATCGGTGGCGTCCCAGCCCTCCACTGTCCTTGCAATCAGCTCGGCCACCTCCGGCCTGTACTGATCAACAACGCCCAGCACCACGCGCTCGGCGGCCTCGTCGATGTCGCGCAGGAACTCCGGATTCGCGAGCGCGCGCTCGGCGATGCCGCCGAGTGCACGCTCGAGCGGTTCGGGCGACGGGGCGTCGGGCCCAGCATACTTGCCAAGCGAACCCTTGGCCGCGCGGAGCAGCGCATCCGACAGTTCCTCGACGGCCGGATGCGCCAGCAGCTTCTCCTTCATCAGTTCGGCGCGCGCAATGGTTTCCGGTGAATTGTGCAGCTTCTCCACGAAGCCGCGCAGGGCCTGGTCGAACTGGCCACGGAGCGGATGCGCTTCGTCCGTCGCGACCTGTGACAACGTGCGCTCGATGCCCGCCACGATCTTCTGGTAGAGCTTGTCGTCCACCGCGCCCGGTATCCACCACGGGCTCTCCTCAGCGATGCGTGCGCGAATCAGTTCCTTGTTGTCCGCCACGATGCGGCTCACCAGTGTCACGAGCTTGTCGAGCATTTCCTGGTGACGGTCGTCGGTGGTCGCGAGGGCGAGCAGGTCACCGAGCAGGGGCGCGACGTGCGCCTTGCGGAGCTGGGCCACCAGGGTGTCGTGCACTGTGCTCTGCAACTCTGCGTTGGGCATGGATTCCACGGCACGCGCCACGCCGGCGGCAATGGCGCGCGCCACGCGGGCCTGGTGCGCTGGCTCTGCGAGCCACCGCGCGGCACGTTCGCCCAGCTGCATGCCCGCCAGCTGCCGGGCGATCACGTCGCGGGCCAGGAAGTTGTTGCCCACGAAGTTGCCAAGGCTGCGGCCGATGCGATCCTTCCGCTGCGCCACGATGGCCGTGTGCGGAATGGGGATCCCGAGCGGGTGGCGGAACAGTGCGGTGACGGCAAACCAGTCGGCCACGCCACCCACCATGGCCGCTTCCGCGGTGGCGCGCACGAGTCCCACCCAGAAGGGCGACACCGCCGGCTGCAGGTGCGCGAACACGGACACGGCCACGAACAGCAGCGCAAACGCGGCGAGCAATGCCGTGGCGCGCCGACGCATGATGGCGTACTGCCTGATTTTTTCGGTATCGTCCTTTACGACCAGCATGCCGGAAAATAGGCATGGGCGCGATGTCGGGCGTCCTCAGAGTTGGCCATCCCCATTCTCCAGCGAACGCCACAGGTACCAGCTCGCCATCGTCGCGTGCGGATGCCAGCACTCGCCAATACGCAGCACGTCCTTCGGCGCCGGACGCGTCCGCAGGCCGTACGCCCGCTGGATGGCGTTCTGGATCCCCAGGTCGAGGTCGGGCAGCACGTCGGGGCGTCCCAGCCTGAACATCAGGAACATCTGCGCGGTCCACTTCCCGATTCCCTTCACCTGCACCAGGTGCTCGATGATCGCGTCGTCCTCGAGACGGCCCAGGTGTGCCAGCGGCAGCGTGCCCGCGGCGACGCGCTGCGAAAGGTCGCGCAGGTACCCAAGCTTCTGTCGGGAGAGCCCAGCACCGCGCATCACTGCGTCATCGGTGCCGAGGACACGCGCCGCCGTGGGCCGATTGCCGGGATACAGCGCGCAGAACCGACGGAGAATGGTGCCCGCCGCCTTGCCGGAGAGCTGCTGGTACACGATGGAGCGGACGAGTGCGTCGTAGTGCGTACCCGTGCGGCGGTGCTGCAGACGATACGGACCCACGCG
>JAYVNZ010000047.1:0-13160 GCA_043758185.1 Gemmatimonadaceae bacterium
GCGCGGCAAGGCGCTCGTGGACCTGGTGGTAAAGGAGGGACCTCGGTACCGCATCGGCACCTTCGAAGTCACCGGCAGCCGCCGCTTCTCCAGTGAGGATCTCCAGCGCTTCTATCCCTTTGGCGTGCAGCCCAAGACCATCACGGGCGCCGTGAAGGGCGTGCTCCGTGTGGGCCGCAGCGCGGACGGTGCAGGGTATTTCGACCAGGCGCGCTGGGATGACGCCACGCGGAAGGTTGGTGAGGCCTATGCGAACGAAGGTTACATCTATGCGAGCGTGCGTCCCGTGGTGGATCGCCGTCGCATTGGCGCCGACTCCGTGCCCACCGTGAACCTGCGGTGGGAAGTGGACGAAGGCGCACCGGCCATCGTGAATCGCGTGGACATCCTGGGCAATGACGTCACGAACGAGTCGTGCATCAGGAACCAGATCTTCGTGGTGCCGGGCGACATCTTCCGGCGCGACGCGTTGATTCGCAGCTACCAGAGCATTGGCAACCTGGGCTTCTTCGAGACGCCCATCGCGCCGCCGGACACGAAGCGCGCGAACGAGCAGGGTGACCTCGACGTGATCTTCCACGTGAAGGAAAAGCGCACCGGCAACGTCAACTTCGGGGCGTCCGTGGGGCAGGGTGCCGGCGTGGGTGGCTTCATCGGGTTCGACCAGCCCAACCTGTTCGGCCTGTGCAAGAAGGGGTCGCTCAACTGGCAGTTCGGGCAGTTCATCAACGATTTCAGCCTCACCTACACGGATCCGTTCATCCGGGAATCGCAGTATTCGGGCACGGTCACGGCATACCACTCGCAGACGCGCTACTACGTGCAGGATGTGGGTCAGCAAACGCGCGTGGGCGGCCAGCTGCAGGTCGGCTTTCCATTGATGGGATCGCGCTTTTCGCGCCTCTTCGCCTCGTATGGCGCCGAGCGTGTCAACTATGGGAATTCAGGCCTGGTGAGCACGATCAACTGCAGCATCATCAGCTGCGGCCGGTCCACGCTCGGGCTCTCGTTCGAGCACGACACGCGCGCGGGTCTTCCGTTCCCCACCGATGGCGGCAAGCAGACGCTTGCCGCGCAGGTCAACGGCCTCATCGGCGGCGCGCGGTACACCCGGTTCACGGGTGAAATGCGGCACTATGCATCCCTGGCGTCGTTCGGCGGCGGGGACCTGGGATCGGATCCCATCACGCTGGCGCTGGGCCTGTCGGTGCGCGGCGGCGCGGTGTTCGGCGATCCGGGCGGTTTCTACATCTCGCAGAAGTTCTCGCTGGGCGGTGTGCAGTACGGCGAGCCCTTGCGCGGGTACGACGAGTTCTCTATCACGCCCAACGGTTACCTCGAGAGCGGCACCGGCACGTCGCAGGCACAGGCCTCGTCGTTCGGCAGCGCGTTCTATACGAGCACGGTCGAGATGGACCTCCGCATCAACCAGCAGCTGAACTTCGACGTGTTCTACGACGCGGGTAACATCTGGGCACGTCCGCGCGACTTCAATCCCACGCGGCTGTTTCGCGGCGCGGGCGTTGGCGCTTCCGTCGTCACGCCGCTTGGACCGCTCGGACTCGATTGGGGGTATGGATTTGATCGCACCACAAACGGTGTGAAGGATCCCAAGTGGCAATTGCACTTCAAGCTCGGTCAGCTCTTCTAACTTCCTGGAGTTTTTCTATGCATGCCTTCTTTCGCGCGGCCCCTGTCGCGCTTGCCTGTGTCGCCGTCCTCAGCGGGCGTGCGGCTGCCCAGCAGAAAATCGCGTACATCCAGTCGTCCGTGCTGCTGGAACAGGCGCCTGGGCGCGCGTCTGCCGAGTCATTGTTCACGCGCGAGTCGATCCCGGTGCAGGAGCAGATCCGGCGCATGAGCGATTCGTTGCAGACGATGGTTGCGGCGTTCGAGAAGCGTGCCCCGACCCTCACGGCGGCGCAGCGCGACATTCAGGGCAAGGAGATCCAGAGCAAGGAGGCCTCCTATCAGGCGCGCGCGCGTGAACTCGAAGCCAAGCAGAACCAGCGGCAGAACGAGCTTGTCGCGCCTATCCTCGATCGCATCAAGCTCGCAATCGAGGACGTGCGTGTGGAGGGTGGCTATTCCTTCATCTTCAATGGTGATGGCCAGGGGTCACCCCTCGTGGCGTTCGACAGGAACCTGAATGTCACGGACCGGGTACTGGCCAAGCTGCGAGCGAATGCAACGGGCACGGCATCCAAGCCGGCGACCGGCGCGCCCACAGCGGCTCCGTCGGGTGTGACCCGTCCGGTAACTCCGCCGCGCGACTGAGTCGTGGCGGACGTTTCGCGAACGGGGCAGTATGTCGGCGGTGAGGGCCTACGGGTTCTCACCGCCGAGTCCATTGCAGCGAGGGTCGGCGGGACGCTTACCGGCGATCCCGGCACGCTGGTGAGTGCGGTGGCACCGCTCGACCGGGCGCGTCCCCACCATGTGACGTTCCTGTCGAGTGCCCGGTACGCGTCGCTCCTTGCTGAGTCGGACGCAGGCATTCTGCTCGTGAGTCCGGCGCTGGCCGAGGTGCCCGGTGTGGCACGCGCGCGTATCGTGGTGGCAGATCCCTACGAGGCGGTGCTGTCGCTGCTGAACGACTTCTACGCGCCTGTGGATCGCGTTCCGGGGATTCACGCGACGGCGGTCATCGGCCGCGGGGCGTCCATCGGGGCGGATGCCACCGTGGGACCGTACGTCGTCATCGGCGCCGGGGCACGCGTGGGCGAGCGTGTGCACCTGCACGCGCAGGTAGTGGTGGGTGACGGTGTCGAGATCGGCGACGATTGTGAACTGTACGAGTCCGTGACCTGCTATCCCGGCACGACACTGGGCAATCGGGTGCGCGTGCACGCGGGAGTGCGGCTGGGGTCCGACGGCTTCGGTTACGTGTTCCGCAACGGAACACATGAAAAGATTCCACATGTCGGGCGGTGCATCGTGGAACAGGATGTGGAGATCGGGGCCAACTCGACCGTGGACCGGGGCAGCATCGACGACACGGTCATCGGCGCGGGGACCAAGATCGACAACCTGGTGCAGATTGCGCACAACGTGCGCATCGGCCGCCTCTGCCTGATCATGTCGCAGGTCGGTATTGCAGGGTCGGTGCGTGTGGGAGACGGTGCCATCCTGGCGGGCCAGGTTGGGGTTTCGGGGCATCATGCAATTGGAGCAGGCGCCCGGCTGGCTGCGCAGGCCGGCGTGTTCGGCGATGTTCCAGCGGGGCAGACCTGGTCGGGCTACCCGGCGCGCCCACATCGCGAGGCGCTCCGAGCGCAGGCCGCGCTTTTCCGCTTGCCGTCGCTGTTGCGCGCCATCGAGCGGTTGATCGGGCGCTCCGGGCAGGGCGGAGCCTGATGCGGCGGACGATCGCCCGGGACGCCTCGATCAGCGGAACGGGGCTGCATCTTGGCGTTGCGTGCACACTCCAGTTCCTGCCCGCGCGCAGCGGAACCGGCGTTGTCTTCCAGCGCCGAGACCTGGCGGGCACTCCGTTGATTCCCGCCCTGGCGAGCCATGCCGTGCTGACCGAGCGGCGCACGCAACTGGGTGAGGAACCCAACGCCGTGCACACCGTGGAGCACGTGCTGGCCGCGGTGCTGGCGCTGGAGATCGACGACCTGCTCATCTCGCTAGACGGGCCTGAACCTCCCATCATGGACGGGAGCGCCGGGCCATTCTTCGAGGCGCTTCGCGAAGCCGGCGTTGCCGAGCATCCCGGCGGCGTGCGGGTGGGGCGAGTGACTGCTCCGATGCGCATGGAGGATGGAGAATCGGTGTACGAAGCCTTTCCCTCCGACGAACTGGCGCTCGATGTCGCCATCGACTTTCCACACGCCCTGATCGGCGAGCAGCGGTACGCAACGCGCATCACGGCGGAGTCATTCGGGCGGGAGCTGGCGTTCGCGCGTACCTTTGGCTTTGCCCGGGAAGTGGAACCGTTGCGCGCGCGCGGGCTGATCAAGGGCGCGTCAACGCAGAACGCGGTGGTGCTGGACGACACCGGGGTGATCGAAAACGTGCTTCGCTCACCGGACGAGTTCGTGCGGCACAAGATGATGGATTGTGTTGGTGACCTCGCGCTGGCCGGCCTGCGCATCAAGGCCCGGATCGTGGCGCACAAACCCAGTCATCGCGGCACGGTGCTGTTCGTGCGCGCGTTGCAGGCCTCGTTAGCGCAGGAGACCCAGGTGCTCGGCATCGAAGAAATCATGCAGGTGATTCCGCACCGCTATCCGTTCCTGCTCGTGGACCGGATCATCGAGATGGATCCGCCAAAACGCGTGGTGGGCATCAAGAACGTGACGATCAACGAGCCGTTCTTCCAGGGTCACTTCCCGGGGCACCCCATCATGCCGGGCGTGTTGATCGTGGAGGCGATGGCGCAGGTGGGCGGCA
This sequence comes from Gemmatimonadaceae bacterium, assembly GCA_043758185.1. GTDB lineage: Bacteria > Gemmatimonadota > Gemmatimonadetes > Gemmatimonadales > Gemmatimonadaceae > AG11. The sequence goes on from JAYVNZ010000047.1 coordinate 4,399, forward strand.
TGCTGCTCATGGGTGCCGTGCCCAACCCGAAGGACAAGGTCGTCTACTTCACCTCGCTGAACAACGTGAAATGGCGCCGGCCGGTCAAGCCGGGCGACCAGTTGCGCATGGAGCTGGAGATGCTGCAGGTGCGCGGGCCGATGTGCCGCATGCAGGGGGTCGCGAAGGTCGACGGCGAAGTGGTCTGCGAGGCCGAGATGAGTGCGATGGTGCGTGACAAATGAGTGCGCGTATCCACCCAACCGCCATCGTCAGCGCTGACGTCCAGCTGGGCGACGACGTGGAGATCGGTCCGTACGCCATCGTGGGCGAGGGCTGCACAATCGGCGACGGCTGCATCATCGCGCCGCGTGCGATGCTGGAGCGGAACGTGATCCTCGGGGCGAACGTGAAGGTGGGGTCGGGATCGATTCTGGGTGGCGACCCCCAGGACCTCAAATTCGGCGGGGAGCACACCACGGTGGAGATCGGCGAGGGCACCACCATCCGCGAGTACTCCACGATCAACCGGGGCACGACGCAGTCGTACAAGACGACGGTGGGAAAGAACTGCCTGATCATGTCGTACGTGCACCTCGCCCACGATTGTCACGTTGGTGACGGTGTGATCCTGGTGAACAGCGTGCAGCTTGCCGGCCATGTGACGGTGGGAGAGAAGGCCATCATTTCCGGCACCAGTGCCGCGCACCAGTTCGTGAAGATCGGCAAGTATGCGTTCGTGGGGGGATGCTCGCGGATTTCGCAGGACGTGCCGCCCTTCGTGAAGGCGGTGGGCAACCCGCTCAAGCTGTATGGGCTCAATAGTGTGGGGCTTGCGCGGAACAACTTTCCCGAAGAGGTGGTGCACGAGCTCAAGCGCGCCTACCGGTTGTTCTTCCGCTCGGAGTTGAACGTCACGCAGGCAAAGGAGCGTGCGGCCACCGATCTCAAGCCGTTTCCCGAAGTGCAGGACCTGCTGCAGTTCGTGGAAGAGAGCGGCCGCGGAGTCGTCGCCTGACCGCGCGTGTGCGTGTTGGCGTCATTGGCGCTGGCGGTCTTGGCCAGCATCATGTGCGCATCCTTCGCGACATGCTGGGGCCCGACTTTGTCGGCTTCCACGAAAGTCGCGCGGACCGGGCAGCACAGGTGGCAGCGGACCTCTCGGTCCGGGCCTTCTCCACCCTCGAGGCGCTGCTTGACGCGGTGGATGCAGTGACCATCGTGGTGCCCACGCCCGGTCATTACGCCGTGGCGGCGCAGGTGTTGGCGCGCGGCATCCATGCAATGATCGAAAAGCCACTGGCCGCTACGCTGGATGAGGCGGATGCCATGCTGGCGCTGGCGCGTGAGCACGGCGTGGTGCTGCAGACGGGTCACGTGGAGCGCTTCAATCGCGCCATTCGCGCCGCGCTGCCGCACGTGGATGCGCCGCGATTCATCGAGAGCGACCGGCTGTCGCCGTTCAACCCGCGCGGATCTGACGTTGCCGTGGTGCTGGATCTCATGATTCACGACATCGACCTCGTGCACACGCTGGTGGGGGGCAAGGCCTCGTCGGTGGCGGCGGTGGGCGTTCCGGTGCTCACGCCGTTCGTGGACATTGCCAATGCGCGCCTCACATTCGACTCGGGCGCGGTGGCCAACATCACCGCGAGTCGTGTGTCCCGCGACCGAATGCGGAAGATCCGCATCTTCCAGCAGAGTGGCTATCTCTCACTCGACCTTGCCGCCGGAAACGGCGAGTTCTATCGCATGCGCGGCGACGTGGATGTCGCATCGCTCGTGTCGGCACCACTCGCGCTGGAGCAGTTCGTGGAGCGCATTCCGCTGGAGGCCGAGGAGGGAGAACCGTTGCGGCTGGAGTTCGAGAGCTTCCTTGCTGCAGTCCGCGGTGAGGCGCCGGTTGCCGTGAGCGGCGAGGCGGGCCGGGAGGCGCTTGCCGTGGCGCTGCAGATCGTGAGTGACATCGAGCGTTCGTTGCCGGCGGCGGGCCGACAGCCGCCATCCGGCGCGCGTGCGTGAAATCCTGTTCGTCGCCGGTGAGCCTTCCGGCGACCAGCACGCCGCCGGGGTGGCGCGCGCGATCCAGGCATCAGGCGCTCCATTTCAACTGGTGGGCGTGGGCGGCGACCGCATGCAGGAGGCGGGCGTCCGGCTGATTGAACACGTCGCCCGCCTCGCCCATCTGGGTTTCGTGGAGCCACTGAAGCACCTGCCGCAGTATCGCCGGCTCCGCAGCGACTTGCGCGCGCGCATCGAGGGGGGCGGAGTCGCGCTCGTGATCCTCGTGGACTATGGCGGATTCAACCTGAAAATCGCGGCCGTGGCCGCCGAGGCGGGCGTGCCCGTGCTGTATTACATCACGCCGCAGGTCTGGGCGTCGCGGGCGCGGCGCATGAAGGCACTCGCGCGCACCGTGACGCGTGCCGCGGTGATCCTGCCGTTCGAGGAAGCGCTGCTGCGGGCCAATGGTGTGAATGCGACGTTCGTTGGGCATCCCTTGCTCGATCGCACGCGGTCGCTCCCGGACCGCGCAGAGGCGCGGCGCGCGATCGGTGTTGGTGAGAATGACACCGTGCTCGCGCTCTTTCCCGGCAGCCGCGAGGGCGAGGTCATGCGTCACCTCGACGCATTTGTCGCAACCGCGCGCGAGTTGCAGCGGCGGCACCCTGCGCTGAAGGTGGTCGTTGGCGCGGCACCGCACGTCACCATCCCGGCTGCGCGCTGCCCTTACCCGCAGGTGCATGGCTCATCCTTCGAGGTGCTGTGCGCCGCGGACGCTGCGCTGTGCAAGAGCGGGACAACTACACTTGAAGCCGCAGTGGCACTCTGTCCGCTCGTCGTGGCATACCGCGTGGACGCCATCACGTTTGCCCTGGCCAAGCGCTTCATCACCATTCCCTGGATCGGCCTGGTGAACGTCGTCGCCGGGCGCGAAGTGGCGCGCGAGTTCGTGCAGGGTGCGCTGCAGCCATCGGCCATCGCCGACGCCCTCGAGCCACTGCTCGACCGCGCGAGCCCGGCGCGGGCCGCCATGGTCTCCGAGCTGCGCCGCGTTCGCGGCCTGCTGGGCGACCCGGGTGCAGCGGAGCGCGTTGCGACCATGGCGTTGTCCATGGCGACGCCATTGCAACCGGTGGGCGCGTGAGCTCGGAACGCAAGGTGCGATGGACGGTGCGGCTGGGTGCGGCCCTGTTGCGACTCCTTGCCAGCACCTGGCGCATGCGCGCACACAACGACGCGCCGCTCCATGCGGCACGCGCCGCCGATCGCCGCGTCATTTTTGCGCTGTGGCACGGCGAGCTGCTTCCGCTGCTCTGGCAGCATCGCGGCGAGAACGTCGCCATCGTGATCAGCGAGCATCGCGACGGAGAGATCGTTGCGCGCATTGCCGAGTCCCTTGGCTACGCGACGGTGCGCGGGTCGTCGTCCAAGGGCGGCAGTCGCGCATTGATCGGGCTGATGCGCGAGATCGACGCGGGGCGCGATGGCGCAATCACTCCAGACGGTCCGCGCGGGCCGGCGCGCGTGTTCGCGGCTGGCGCCGCCGTCGCATCACAGCGCACCGGCGCGTACATCGTGCCGATCCGCGCGGTCGCCTCGCGGGCGTGGCGGTTGAGGAGCTGGGACCGGTTCCTCATCCCCAAGCCATTCGCGCGTGTGGACGTCAACTACGGGACCCTCACGGTAGTCGAGGCAGACTCGCCGAGGGCCGCCGCCGACCAGGCGCCAGCGCTGCAGATGCTCCTCGAGGCGACGCCCGGATCGTGACCGCATGAGCATGGTCGAGCGCGTGTGGTATGCCGACGATCGGGTCGCGCGCATGACGCGGGCACTTCTTGCGCCGGTGAGCTGGATGTACGGTGCTGCCATCGGCGCGCGCGCCTGGCGGTTCGATCACGCACCCCGCGCAATCCATAGCGCTGCGCTGCCCGTCCTCAGCCTGGGAAACCTCACAGTCGGTGGTACGGGGAAGACGCCGGTGGCAGCCTGGGTTGCAGCGGAACTCGGCTCGCGTGGAGCTCGGCCTGCCATCGTGATGCGTGGCTACGGCGACGACGAGCCCCTCGTGCACGCTCGTCTCAACCCCCGCGTTCCCGTGATCGTCGACACCGATCGTGTGCGTGGCGTGCGAGAGGCGCAGCAGGGAGGAGCGGATTGCGTCATCCTCGACGACGGGTTTCAGCATCGCCGCCTCGCGCGCGAGTCGGACTGGGTGCTCGTTGCTGCCGAGCGGTGGCGGGACGACTTGCGGTTGCTGCCTGCCGGCCCGCTCCGCGAGCCGCTGGGCGCACTGCATCGCGCGAATATCCTGCTGGTCACGAGGAAGAGCGCGGCGCTTTCGGACGCCGAGGTGATTGCCGACCGTTTGCAGGACCGCGTGCCGGACATTGGCGTGGCGGTGTGTCACCTGGCACCGGATGCACTGGTGGATGCGCGGACGCATGTGCGACACTCGCTGGATGGCTTGCACGATCGGCGCATCGTTGCGGCCGCGGCCGTAGGCGATTCCGCGGCATTCTTTGCACAGCTGACGGCCCTGGGCGCGCGGATCGACGCCCGTCCGTTCCGTGATCATCACGCCTTTACGGCCGCCGACGCCGGACAACTGGCCGCCGCAGCCAGCAGGCGCGACGGCCTCGTGTGCACACTGAAAGACGCGGTCAAGCTCGCTCCCCTCTGGCCTGCCAACGCCACGCCCCTGTGGTATGTTTCCCAAATTGCCGTGATCGAGCGCGGGGCTGCGGAGCTCGACCGTGCGCTCGCAACGGTCCTGGCGGCGCGCCAGTCCGTGACTTCAACCGCCGGCTGAGCCGGCCCGAGTTCTTCCTACATGGCCACCGATCTTCGACTGCCGACTGATAGCATCGTCAAGCCGGACAAGGATCGCTTCCTGAACGAGGAAAATCCGTTCGAGGCGATGATGAGCCGGTTCGATCGTGCCGCACAACTGCTCGACCTCGAACCAGGACTGTACCAGGTGCTGCGGCACCCCGAGCGCCAGATCATCGTGTCCGTGCCGGTGATGATGGACAATGGCGAGGTGCAGGTGTTCGAAGGCTACCGCGTGTTGTACAACACCTCCCGCGGGCCTGCAAAGGGCGGCATTCGCTTCGACATGCAGGTCAACCTTGACGAGGTCAAGGCGCTCGCCGCCTGGATGACATGGAAGTGTGCCGTCGTCAACCTGCCGTTTGGCGGTGCCAAGGGCGGCGTGATCTGCGACCCGCTCAAGATGAGCGTGGGAGAGCTGGAGCGGCTCACGCGCAGGTACACCGCGGCAATCATCCACACGCTGGGGCCGGACTCCGACGTGCCGGCACCCGACGTGAACACGAACGAGCGCGTGATGGCGTGGATCATGGATACGTACTCCATGCATCACCGGCACACGGTCACCGCCGTCGTCACGGGCAAGCCCGTGGAAATGGGCGGCTCGCTGGGCCGGCGGGAGGCGACGGGACGTGGGTGCATGATTGTCACGAAGGAGGCGCTCAAACACCTCGGCATGAACATCAAGGGCACCACGGTGGCGGTGCAGGGCTTCGGCAACGTGGGATCCGTGGCCGCTGACCTGCTCGTGAAGGAAGGCTGCATCATCCGCGGCATCAGCGATCGCACGGGCGGTTACTGGAATGCAACGGGCATCGACATCGACGCCGCCCTCAAGCACGTGAAGCAGCACCGTAGCCTGGAGGGTTTCACGGGCGGAAGTCCCATCACGAATGAGGAACTGCTGCTCTCGGAGGTTGACGTTCTGCTTCCCGCAGCACTGGAGAACGTGATTACCAGCAAGAACGCCGCGAGGATCCAGGCGAAGATCATCTGCGAGGGTGCCAACGGCCCGACAACGGCGGGCGCGGATTCGATTCTTGCCGAGAAGGAGATCTTCGTGATCCCCGACATCCTCGCCAATGCGGGCGGCGTGACGGTGTCGTACTTCGAGTGGGTGCAGGATCGCGGTGGGTACTTCTGGTCCGAAGCCTCCGTGAATGAGCGCCTCACCGACATCATGACGCGCAGCTTCACCGACGTGCTCAACCTGTCGGTGTTGCACAAGGTGGACATGCGCACGGCGGCCTACATGCTGTCCATCAGCCGCGTCGCCACGGTGCATCGCCTGCGTGGCGTTTACGCATAGCGTCACATGCGTGTCGTGATTGCCGTCGTGGGCAAGCCGCGCGACCGGCACCTCGCGGCGGCGATCGACGACTATGAGACGCGAGCGGCGCGGTACTGGCCGCTCGACGTCGTGGAGGTCCGTGAGGCGAGCGCGCGGGGCATCGCCGGCGACGCCGCGACGGAGCGTGAGGGAGAGCGCCTCGTCGACCGGCTCCCGCCAACAGGGTCTGTCATCCTGTGCGATGAGCGCGGCGAGGCACTGACCTCCCCACAGTTCGCGGCAATGATAGGCGCTGCGCGCGACCGGGCGTCCGACATCGCCTTCGTGATTGGCGGGGCATTCGGACTCGGCCCGTCCGTGCGCGCACGCGCGACACGGTCCCTCCAGCTCGCACCATGGACGCTGCCGCACGAAATGGCTCGGCTGGTGCTTGCCGAGCAACTCTATCGCGCCGGCACGATCCTGCGTGGCGAGCCCTATCACAAGTGACCGCCTTGGGTGTGCAGACTCGAATCCTTCCGCCGCGATGTCCGTGAGCAACGTTCGCATCATCACGGACCCGCTCGGCGGCTCGGCACTTTCCCAACTGTTGCAGCGTGGCGCCGCGCCCGGCACCTGGATGCCGGCTGCGCCTCGCACACCAAAGGAATGGCGCGCGCGTGCTGCGCTGCGTGCCGGTGAGCGCGACTGGGAGGCATGCTGGTCCGTGCTGGAGCCAGCGGTGCGTGCCACCGGCGCTGCCGCTGAACGACTGCAACGCGTCCGGGCGGAGGGAGGAGTCGTGATCACCACCGGCCAGCAGCCAGGGTTGTTCGGTGGCCCCATCTACACGTTCAGCAAGGCGATGAGCGCACTCGCACTCGCCGACGTGATCGAGCGGGAAACGGGCGTGGCAACGGCGGCCATCTTCTGGGCCGCAACGGACGACGCCGATTTTGCCGAGGCGTCGTCTACCGTGATCGCGCGTGCGGGGGGGGTGGACGTGTTGCGCAGTGACTGCGCGCCACCTCCAGGGACACCGATGTCGCTGGCACCACTCGGCGACCTCTCGGCGCTGCGGGCGCGATTGCGCGACGGAGCCGGCAGTGCGGCGGACACGTGGGCGCTGGACGCTGTGGATCACAGCTACGCCTCTGCGGCGCGCACCACCGGCGACGCATTCGTGCTCCTGCTGCGCGAGTTGCTCGCGCCGTTCGGCATGCCGGTGCTCGATGCGTCGCATGCGGCAGTGCGAGCGGCGAGCGACCCCACCTTGCGCTCGGCGCTGGGTGCCGCGGAGTCGATCGAGCGCGCGCTGGTCGAGCGCGGCAGCGACATACGCGGTGCGGGGATGGATCCACAAGTGGTGGACGTGCCGGGCCTCACGCTCGTGTTCACGCGCGACGGTACGGTGAAGCAGCGAATCCCGCTGTCCGGGGCCGTCGCGGCGAGCACGAACGAAGGCGCATGGCTCACGCCCAACGTCCTGCTGCGGCCCATTGTCGAACATGCCATCCTGCCAACAATTGCGTACGTGGCCGGTCCCGGAGAGCTTGCCTATTTTGCGCAAGTCAGTGCTGTGGCACACGCCATGGGCGTGGCCCCACCATTGGCCGTGCCGCGTTGGTCGTGCACGCTCATCGAGCCGTCGACCGAGCGGTTACTGCACCGCTTCAACGTGACGCCGGATGCGCTTGACCAATCCGACGCCCTGGAAGGCGCGGTCGCGCGCGCCGCGATGACGGAGCGGTCGGGCAAGGCGCTCACCGCGGTGCGGCAGGTCATCGCCACGCTTCCCGCTGACCTGGCACAGGAGGCGGATCCACTTGGCCTCGGTGGTGCAGTACAGGGCGCAATGCAATCTCTCCAACATCGAGTCGACCGACTGGAGCGCCGGCTCGTGGCTGGCATCAAGCGGCGCGAACAGGCCGTGCTGCGAGACGTGGCCACGCTGCGCGGCGCCCTTCGCCCCCTGAACATGCGACAGGAGCGCGCGCTGAACCTTCTCCCCATCCTCAGCCGGCACGGCAGGGCAGTCCTCGCGGAAATGCATAGGTCCGCTCTCGATCATGCAGCACACCTCGTGGACCGGATGCCCATCTCATGAGTCAGCCATCCGCCACAACAAAGGCACAGAGTTCGGGACGCAGTTCAGCATTGATTGCCGCCGGTATCTTCCTCTCGCGGCTGCTTGGCCTGCTGCGGCAGAGCCTCATCGCGAAGTACCTGGGCGTGGGGTTGGTGTCCGACGCATTCAACGGGGCGTTCCGGATCACGAACTTCCTGCAGAACCTGTTCGGGGAAGGAGCGCTGTCGGCGTCGTTCATCCCGGTCTACGCGAATGCGCTCTCGCGCGGCGACGAGGCGGAGGCGGACCGGGTGGCCGGCGCGGTGGCAGCCATCCTTGCGCTGGTCACCTCGGTGATCGTGGTGCTGGGGATGCTGGGCGCGCCGTTCGTTGTGAAGCTTGTGGCCTACGGCTTTACCGGCGACAAGCTGGTGCTGGCTACGACGCTCACGCGCATCCTGTTTCCCGGCGCGGGCATCTTCGTGATGAGCGCGTGGTGCCTGGGCATCCTCAACAGTCACCGCAAGTTCTTTCTCTCGTACGCAGCGCCGGTGTTCTGGAACGTGGCGATGATTGCCGCGCTCCTGTATTTCGGTCCCATGTTTGGTCACG
>JAYVNZ010000048.1:0-4197 GCA_043758185.1 Gemmatimonadaceae bacterium
TGGTCGCATCTTCTACACCATGCCCGACGTGGGCGATGGCGTGAAGGCCGCAATCCATCACGACGGCACAGCGGTGGACGCCGATACGGTCGACCGCGCGGTGCGTGCCTCCGACACGCAGGTTGTGGAAGCGCTCGTCGCGCGGTTCCTGCCCGGTGCCGGCAGCGGGATTCGCGAGTCGGCGGTGTGCCTGTACACGAATACGCCTGACCATGACTTCATCATCGATACGGTCACGGATATGCCTGACGTGGTAATCGTGAGCGCATGTTCGGGTCATGGATTCAAGTTCGCGAGCGCCATCGGAGGTATCGCGGCGCGGATGGCGCTTGGCGAAGCCGCCACCACGGACTTGTCGCTCTTCTCGGCAGGTCGGTTCAAGGCACAGGGTGTGCGCGTTGTGCACTAGGCTCGCGCACGCGCCGTTGGGCGAGTGGTCGAGCCGGTTCCGGATCACCGTGACCGCGCGGCAATGACTGCGCCCGTTATCCAGGTCACAGCCATCCGGAAGACCTATGGCTCGCTCGTCGCCGTTGACGACGTGTCACTCGAGGTGCACGAAGCGGAAATCTTCGGGCTCATTGGCCCCAACGGCGCCGGCAAGACCACCACCATGGAGTGCGTGGAGGGTATTCGCAGGCCAAATCGTGGGACCATCAGGGTGCTCGGCCTCGACCCCGTGCGTGATGCGTATGCCCTGCAGGAGCGCATCGGCGTGCAGCTCCAGCAGGCGCAGCTGCAGAAGCGCATCAAGGTGTGGGAGGCGGTGCATCTCTGGTCGTCGCTCTACCGGCGCCGGCCTGCGATAGGAGACCAACTCTTGTCGCAGCTTGGCCTCACGGACAAGCGCAACGCCCTTTTCATGACGCTGTCCGGAGGGCAAAAGCAGCGGCTCTTCATCGCGCTCGCCCTGGTCAACGACCCCGAAGTCGTATTTCTCGACGAGCTCACCACGGGTCTCGATCCGCAGGCGCGCCGCGCCATCTGGGACCTCGTGCGCGGCATCCGGGAGCGGGGCAAGACGGTGTTCCTTACCACGCACCTGATGGAGGAGGCCGAGCGGCTGTGTGACCGCGTCGCGATCATCGAGCATGGCCGGATCATCGACACGGGGCAACCCGCCGAGCTCGTGGCGCGTCACTGTCCGCAGCGGTCGATCGTGCTCGTCACCGGTGACCCGGACGCCCTGGAGCGCTTTGGCCGCATCCCGCGACTCGTGGATGTTGCGCGCCAGGGCACTCGCTACACACTGTCGGGATGCGGCGACGAATTCATCAGCGACGTGATTGGCTGCCTCTCGGAGCACCGCATGCGCGTGTCCGACCTGCGCACGGTGGTGCCCACACTCGAGGACGTATTTCTCGAGCTCACTGGCCACTCCATCCGGGATTAGGACGGCCACTCATGCGCGGACTCTGGGAACTCACCTGGCTCGAAGTCAAGATCTTCCTTCGCGAACCGCTCGGCGCACTGGGAACGGTCCTCTTTCCCGTCATCGCCTTCGTGGTGCTCGGCCGTTCGGCCCCGCGCGAGGGAGCCGTCGCCCCAGGAGCGCTGCCCGGCTTCTTCGGCAATGGTGGCGTACCGGTTTTCGTATCCATGCTCATTGCGCTCAGCGCAGTGCTGTCCCTCGTCACGATCATCTCCATCTATCGCGAGGGAGGCATCCTCAAGCGCCTGCGCGCGACGCCGCTTCGTCCGGCCACGATCCTCACTGCCCATGTGCTGGTGAAGCTCGCACTCACCGCCGTGACCATGTCGCTGATGTTGCTCGCGGGCAAGCGCTACTTCGCCATCGGGCCAGCCGTGCCCGTCGGCTCATTCGTGCTGGCGCTCCTGGTGAGCGTGTTGAGCATCCTGTCCATCGGCTTCGTGATCGCGAGCCTCGTACCCACCGCTCGCTTCGCGCAACCCATCGGGGCGCTGGTGCTATATCCCATGCTCGCGGTCTCCGGCATCTTTGTCCCGGTCGCATCGCTTCCGCCTGCGTTGCGCCACGTTGCAAGGGCCCTTCCACTCACGTATGTCGTTTCCCTCCTGCAGGGAGTCTGGCGCGGTGATGGCTGGCTGGCGCACGCGGGCGACGTGGGTGCACTGGCAGTGGTGCTGGTGGCGTGCGTGGCACTTTCGTCGAGGGTATTCCGGTGGGAATGAACGCACTTTCGGTTGGCATCGATGTGGGCGGCACGTTCACCGACCTGGTGGCGGTCGCGGCAAACGGCACGGTGACCGCCGAGAAGGTGGCGAGCACTCCGAGCGACCAGAGCGACGGCGTGGCCTCGGCGCTGGCGCTGCTCGACGGCGCAGGCGTGTCGCGCTTTGTGCACGGCACCACGGTGGCAACGAACATGCTGCTCGAACGCGCCGGTGCACGGATTGCGCTCATCACCACCGATGGGTTTCGCGACGTGCTGCATCTGGCCCGCCAGGATCGCGCATCCCTGTACGACCTGTCGCGGCATCACGCGCCGCCGCTGGTGGCGCGTGACCACACGATTGGCGCCCGCGAGCGCATAACGCCAGAAGGCGTCATCCTCGCGCTCTCGGACGTGGCCATCGCCGAGGTGGTGGCTCGCGTGGTGGAACTCCAGCCACACGTGGTTGCCATCGCCTTGCTTCACTCGTACGCAGACGACAGCCACGAGCGTCGCCTCGCCGCCGCACTCGCGCTCGCGATGCCCTCGCTCGACATCGTCCTCTCCTCGGAAGTCTTCCCCGAAATTCGTGAGTACGAACGCACGGCAACCACCGTTGCCGAGGCGTACCTCCGGCCAGGCGTCGCGCACTATCTCGGTCGCCTCACGGCACGGGCGGCAGCACTCGGCGTGCCTGCACCTGGTGTGATGACGTCGGGGGGCGGCATGCGCACCGCCGCGCAGGCCGCCCGTGGCGCGGCCTCGCTGGCGCTCTCCGGGCCAGCCGGTGGAATCATCGGGGCGGCCGCGGCACTCCGCGCGGCGGGATTCACGAACGCCCTCACGGTCGACATCGGCGGCACCAGCGCCGATGTGGGCCTGATCCTCGACGGCGAAGCACTCGTCGAGCCCGGCGGCCGCGTTGCGGGTGTGCCCATCGCGCTGCCGCGCGTCCTGGTCGAAACGGTATCGGCCGGAGGGGGCAGCATCGGTTGGATCGACGATGGGGGAGCCCTTCGTGTGGGGCCGCGCAGTGCGGGAGCCGAACCGGGACCAGCTGCATTCGGGCGCGGTGGCACCTTGCCCACCGTCACCGATGCGCACGTGGTGCTTGGGCACATCACGGCGGCCGCACTGAGCGGAGGCATCGTCCTCGACGCAGAAGCTGCGCGTACGGTCATCGGTACCCTCGCCCTGCAGCTGGACGTCACTCCGGAGCGACTCTCGCACGCGATGATCAATGTCGCAGACGCATCCGTTGCCAGGGCCCTTCGGCGCGTGAGTGTCGAGCGCGGTGTGAGTCCGAGGGAATGCGTACTGGTGCCATTCGGCGGCGGCGGGCCGCTGCATGCCTGTGGGCTCGCCGATGAACTGGGCATGCGCACGATCTTCGTGCCGCCGCACGCCGGCGTGCTCAGCGCCGTGGGCCTTGCCATCACCCCTGAACGGCGCGAGCGCATGGTGAGCGTCCTGGCGCCATCGCATGCGCTCGACGCAGATGCGCTGGCCGAGATCCGCGAACGCGCGGCCGATGGCGTGAGTGACGACCCGGACTGGACGCGGACGTGGACGGCGCGCATGCGCTACGTTGGCCAGGGTTACGAACTGGACGTGACGATGCATGACGCGGACGATGGAGACGCACTCGCGGCGCAATTCGCTGACCGCCACGAGCAACGCAATGGCTTCCGGCTGCACTCGCCCGTTGAGGTCATTGGCGTTCGGCATGTGGCCAGCGGACCGGCGCACCCCATCAACTTTGCGCGTGGCGCCGCATCGCACTGGGATCCCGCTACCGCCGTGGACGACGGTGGCACGTTCGAGGCCCGCGTCCCTGGTCCAGCGGTTGTGGTCCTGCCGGGCGCCACCCTGCGCATCGCGCCGGGCTGGGTGGGCGCGCCACATCCATCCGGCGGCTGGCTGCTGCAACGCGCGGAGGTGACCGCATGAGTGACGCACGCACCGAGTCGTACGATCCGCTCGAGTTGTCCGTGCTGTCGCACGGCGTCTCGATGATCGCCGAGGAGATGGGAGCGGTGCTGGTGCGGAGTGCGCTGTCGCC
>JAYVNZ010000049.1:0-7591 GCA_043758185.1 Gemmatimonadaceae bacterium
GTCGCGTGCTGGGACTGTCCGCATCCACGCCAGCCGATGGCTGCGCATTGGAGTATGAGCTCCTGGAAGGCGCATCCACCACGGCGCCCCGTGCGCACGCTATCCTGGCCCTGACTGAAGTAAACACGGCTCCGACCAACGTCAGGCTCGCTCATGCGACCGGCACGCTCTGACCGCTGCGATGCGGCTTACCAGCCACTGCGTTGACCAGATCGACGTGCAGGACCTGAAGTTGGGTGGATCTGCCGTCAGGACTGTGCGAACAGGGCTTGCGCCCGCGCCAGCGCGCGCACGAGCGCATCCACGTCGCTCTCGTCACTGTAGACGTAGAAACTGGCGCGCGCCGTAGCTGAAACGCCCAGGCGGCGCATGAGTGGTTGCGCACAGTGGTGGCCGGCGCGGATGCACACGCCATCCTCGTCGAATATCGTTGCCAGGTCATGCGGGTGGATGTCGCGCACGGTGAAGCTCACCACGCCGCTGCGTTCTGCAGCGGGAGGACCATACACCCGCACCCCGTCGATCGCGGACAACCGTTCGCTCGCCAGCCGCACCAGGGCACGCTCGTGCGCCAGCACATTGTCCATGCCTATCCCGTCCAGGTAGTCGCAGGCCGCTCCGAGCCCCACGGCGTCCGCGACATTCGGCGTTCCGGCTTCGAACTTGTGCGGCAACACATTCCACGTGGAATGGTCATCGCGCACGAATTCGATCATGTCGCCGCCGAACTGATAGGGCGGCATCGCCTCGAGAATTGCGCGGCGCCCCACGAGTCCGCCAATGCCCATTGGCCCGCACATCTTGTGTCCGCTGAAGGCGTAGAAGTCCACGTCGAGCGAGTCGAACGCCACGGGAAGGTGTGGCGCACCTTGCGCCCCATCGCACACCACCAGCGCACCCACCGCGCGCGCAATGGCGGCGATCTCGCGCACGGGATTCACGGTGCCCACCGCGTTGGACACGTGGCTGAACGCCACCACCCTGGTGCGTGGCCCCACCATGGACCGGAGGGCGCCGAGGTCGATGTGTTGCTCGTGCGTGAGCGGACAGACGAGAAAGCGCGCCCCGCGAGCCTGAGCCAGCTGCTGCCACGGGACGAAATTCGCATGATGGTCGAGTGCCGTGACGACAATTTCGTCGCCCGCGCCCACGTTGGCGCCACCCCACGCCGTCGCCACCAGGTTCAGCGATTCGGTGGTACCGCGCGTGAAGACCACGCAGTCGGGATCAGCCGCGCCAACGAATCGTGCGACGCGCTCCCGGGCGGCGTGATACCGATCGGTGGCACGCCCCGAAAGTGCGTACGCGCCGCGATGCGGATTGGCATTGTCGTGCTCGTAGTAATCGCGCATCGCGTCCAGCACGGCACGCGGCTTCTGCGACGTCGCCGCCGAATCCAGGTAGTGCAGCCCAGGATTCGCTGCGAGCAGCGGGAAGTCTGCGCGCCGGGTGGTCGTCATGGGGCCTGCGGGGTCCGCTGCGCACCCACGAGCACGCGGCCGCCATCGGTGCGTACCTCGTACACAGGCAACGGCTCCTCCGCGGGATGGCGACGCACGGCCCCGGTGCGGCAATCGAATCGCGCGCCATGCCAGAGGCATTCCAGCGTGCCATCGCCATGCAGCACTCCGTCCGAGATGAGGAACTCGGCATGCGTGCAGCGGTTGCCCACCGCTCCGATGATGCCGCGATGATTGAACACGCACACGGGTGCGCCGTCTGCCAGCGCAACGGCGAGCATCTCGCCTTCCACGATGTCCGAGACAGCCGCCACGTCCTGGAACGCGCTCATGCGCTTCCCGCGCTCTCGCGAAGGGCCGCCTGCAGGGAATGCCACGCCATGCTCGCACACTTCACGCGAATGGGAAAGCGCGACACCCCGCTGAACGCCGCCATCTCGCCGTACGACCGCGCCTCCATCGGCGTGGGCTTCACCTTGCCCGTGACCAGCCCGTGAAACTGGTTGAACAACTGCTCCGCCTCGGCGCACGTCTTCCCCTTGATGGCCTGCGTCATGATGGACGCCGAGGCGCGCGACACAGCGCAGCCTTCCGACGTGAACCGCACGTCCGTGATCACGTCCTGCTCCACCTTCATCTCGAGAACGATCTCGTCGCCGCAGGCTGGATTCCGGTCCTGTCGGCGCACTGTCGCGTCCTCGAGCGCACCGTAGTTCTTCGGCCGGCGATTGTGGTCCAGGATGATGGATTGGTAAAGCTCCTGAAGGTCAGCCATTTCGGCTCGCTCGCTGCGCTCGCTGGACGGCTGACGGCTCGCTCGCTTGACTGGACGACTCGTTCCCGTCCAGCGAGGCACGAAGCGCCCACGCGCGCCGTCCCCCGTCAAGCGAGCGCCAGCGAGCGAGCCGTCGCCTCATGGCGCCGTGTAGCGACGCAACGTGGCCGCCTCGAGCCCTTCACGCACGTCGGCCAGCTCGATCGTTTCCAGCACGTCGGCCGCAAAGGCGTACGTGAGCAGCTCCCGAGCGGTCCGCGCATTGATGCCGCGGCTCTTCATGTAGAACAGCGACGTCTCGTCCAGCCGCCCCACCGTGGCGCCATGCGTGCACTTCACGTCATCCGCGAAAATCTCCAGCTGCGGCTTGGTGTCGATCTGCGCGCGCTCCGACAACAGCAGCGTGTTGTTGGTCTGCTTGCCATCCGTCTTCTGGGCCTCGGGATGGACGTACACCTTGCCGTTGAATACGCCGTGCGACGCGCCGTCCAGGATTCCCTTGTAGAGCTCGCGGCTGTAGCAGTTGGGCTCCACGTGCTCGATCCGTGTCTGGTGGTCGATGTGCTGGTCGTTGTCGCCGAGGTACAAGCCGTTCAGCGTGGCGCCACAGCCCTCGCCACGAAGCTCAGTGTAGACGTTCGTGCGCGAGAGCGCCGCCCCCGTCGCGAAGCTGAAGGAAAAGAGATGGCTGTCGCGCGCCTGCCGCACGTCGAGCGTACCCACGTGATACGCCTGTGCGGACTCCCGCTGCAGCTTGAGGTGCGTGAGCGTCGCGCCGTCACCGATCACCGCCTCCGTCACTGCATTCGTGAAGTAGCGATCATCGGTGAGGCCGGCATAACTCTCGATCACGGTCGCCTTCGCATGCCGGTCGATCACGATGAGGTTGCGCGGGCTCGCCGTGGATTGCGCCGCGGCCGCGTCACTCACGAACAGCAGGTGAATCGGTTGCGCCACCTCCACGTCGTGCGCCACGTGTACCACCGCGCCGTCGTTGATGAACGCCGTGTTGAGCGCCGTGAAGCTGCTGGCATCGAAGTTCGTGACGCGGCCCAGATGCTGCTCCACGAGCACCGGAAGCTCGTCGTACGCCTGCGCGAGTGGCATGACGCGCACGCCCGCCGGCAGCAGCGCCCCGCCGGACAGCGCCACGTCATGCCGGCCATTCACGAACACCAGGGTATGCCATCCGGAC
This sequence comes from Gemmatimonadaceae bacterium, assembly GCA_043758185.1. Classification (GTDB taxonomy): domain Bacteria; phylum Gemmatimonadota; class Gemmatimonadetes; order Gemmatimonadales; family Gemmatimonadaceae; genus AG11. The sequence continues at coordinate 3,431 of JAYVNZ010000049.1, forward strand.
GCCGCGAAGGCGTACGGCGCAAGACGCTCGGCATCCACGGATGCGCTGGCGCTGGTGAGTGGCGCGAACCGGCCGTCTGCGATCGGGGCGACCGACGTGAAGTGCCAGTCCTCGTTGCGCGTCGTGGGGAAGCCGAGCATCTCGAAGCGGGCAATGGCCGACAACCTGAGCGTCTTCACGGCATCCGGTACGTCCGACCCGCCATTCGCCGCGAAGCGTTCAAACCCGTGGAGAAACGCGTCGATCACGCGACGGCTCCCTCGAGCAGCCAGTCATAGCCGCGGGCCTCGAGTTCCAGCGCCAGCTCCTTGCCACCGGAGCGCACGATGCGGCCACCCGCCAGCACGTGCACGAAGTCCGGCACGATGTAGTTGAGCAGCCGCTGGTAATGCGTGACGACGATGGTGGCGTTGGTAGGCCGCTTGAGCGAGTTCACCCCATTCGCGACGATACGCAGGGCATCGATGTCGAGCCCGGAATCCGTCTCGTCCAGGATCGCGAGCCTCGGCTCGAGGACCGCCATCTGCAGGATTTCGTTCCGCTTCTTCTCGCCGCCGGAAAAGCCCATGTTCACCGAGCGCGTCAGCATCGAGTCGTCCATCTCGACGAGCTTCATTTTCTCGTCCATCAGGTCCGCAAAGCTCATGGGGTCCATTTCCTCCTGCCCCTGCGCCTTGCGTATCTCGTTGTAGGCGGCGCGCAGGAAGTACGCATTGCTCACGCCCGGAATCTCCACCGGATACTGGAAGGCGAGGAAGATGCCCTTCTGCGCCCGCACCTCGGGGTCCATCGCGAGCAGGTCGTCGCCATCGTACGTCACCGTGCCACCGGTGACCTGATACGCCGGATGACCGGCCAGCACCTGCGCCAGCGTGCTCTTGCCAGAGCCATTCGGCCCCATGACGGCATGCACGGTTCCAGGCTCCACGCTCAGCGTGATTCCCCGGAGAATTTCCTTGTCGGCAACAGTGGCGCGTAAATCCTTTATTTCGAGCATTTCTTGCTTGAGGACGAGGATGGAAAAAAATCAAACAGAACAGCAATGCACCACAGAGGACACGGAGGTCACAGAGAACTGCAAAAAGCCAATGACTTTGTGAAGGCAAGGAAATGAGTCGTTGCAGTCCTCCGTGTCCTCCGTGACCTCTGTGATTAATCTCTTAAGGCGTTGGCGTCAGCCCACGGATCCTTCGAGCGTGATCCCCAACAGCTGCTGCGCCTCGAGCGCGAACTCCATCGGCAGCTCCTTGAACACTTCCTTGCAGAATCCCGACACGATCATCGACACCGCCTGCTCGGCCGAGAGTCCACGCTGCTTCAGGTAGAAGATCTGGTCTTCGCCGATCTTCGACGTCGAGGCCTCGTGCTCCACCGTCGCGGTGTTGTTGCCCACCTCGATGTACGGAAAGGTGTGCGCGCCGCACGCATTGCCAACGAGCATCGAATCGCACTGCGTGTAGTTGCGCGCGTTCACCGCCTTCGGCAGCACCTTCACCTGGCCCCGATAGCTGTTCTGCCCACGGCCCGCGCTGATGCCCTTGCTCACGATGTTCGACTTGGTGTTGCGGCCGATGTGGATCATCTTCGTGCCCGTGTCCGCCTGCTGCCGGTTGTTCACCACCGCCACGCTGTAGAACTCGCCCGTGGAATTGTCGCCCTGCAGGATGACGCTGGGATACTTCCACGTGATCGCGCTGCCCGTCTCCACCTGCGTCCACGAGATCTTGGAGTTCGCGCCGGCACACTTGCCCCGCTTCGTCACGAAATTGTAGATGCCGCCCTTTCCGTCCTTGTCGCCGGCATACCAGTTCTGCACGGTGGAATACTTGATCGTCGCATCCTTGAGCGCGATCAGTTCCACAACAGCCGCATGCAGCTGCGACGTCGACCGCTTCGGCGCCGTGCATCCCTCCAGGTAACTCACGTACGACCCCTCGTCCGCCACGATGAGCGTACGCTCGAACTGGCCCGTGCCTTCCGCATTGATCCGGAAATAGGTGGACAGCTCCATCGGGCACCGGCACCCCTTGGGGATGTAGACGAACGACCCCTCCGAGAACACGGCCGAGTTGAGCGCAGCGAAGAAGTTGTCGGAGTACGGCACCACCGAGCCGAGATATTTCTGCACCAGTTCAGGATGCTCCCGTACCGCTTCGCCCAGCGAGCAGAACACGATACCCAGCTCGCCCAGCTCCTTCTTCATCGTGGTGCCGACGCTCACCGAGTCGAAGATCGCATCCACGGCGACGCCCGAGAGGAACTTCTGCTCATTGAGCGGAATGCCCAGCTTCTCGTACGTGCGCAGCAGCTCGGGATCGACGTCGTCAAGCGACTGCAGCGGGGTCACGGACCTGGGCGCCGAGTAGTACGACTGCGACTGGTAGTCGATGGGCTCGTAGCTCACGTTGGGCCAACGCGGCTCCTTCATCGTGAGCCAGCGGCGATATGCCTTCAGGCGCCAATCGAGAAGCCACGCGGGCTCGTCCTTCTTCGACGAGATGAGGCGAACCACGTCCTCGGTCAGGCCCGGCGGAATGGTATCCGCCTCCACATCGGTGACGAAGCCGTACTGATATTCGCGATTGACCAGCGAATCGATGGACGAACTCATGTCAAATCTCCCGACGGTGCAGGCACAATTCCATATGAGACTAAACTAGTCGGTATTACCTTGTGAGTCAATTCGTTCATCCGCGCCTTAAACCAATAAACGACAACAGTTTACCTCTGTTTTTCGACGGAAAAACAGATTCACGTTGACGAGCTTGCCGAGTCAGGCGCACACGCGCCACGCACACACATGCCGTGACTCGAACAATGCACCAGCCGCCTCAGAGTTCCTGGTCCGTGCCAGGTACCTGCGCGGAGCCGCTGGCACCGGCACGCCGGTCGCCCCATCTTGCATTACTTCCAGCGGCCCCGACGACAATGATTCCAACGCCCATTTCGACTGCGACCGCCAGCCACTACTCCTGGGGCGGCACGTGCGACGGCTGGCACCTCGTGAAGGCTGCCGCCCTCAGCGTCATCGAGGAGCGCATGCCTCCGGGTACCAGCGAAGTACGGCACTGGCACACCCGTGCCGTGCAGTGCTTCTATGTGCTGAGCGGGACGCTCACGCTCGAGGTAGAGGGTGCCAGCCACGACCTTCAGCCCGGCGTTTGCATCGAGCTGCCATCGGGCACCGCGCACCAGGCGCGCAACAACGGCCCGCACGACGCACGCTTCCTCGTGATTTCATCGCCACCGCACCAGGGCGACCGACGCGAAGCGGCCGACGGCGAGTGATGTCCATTCCGCGGCACTCGGCCGTGCGATACGTGCAACCGCTGCGGGAGGGCGGATCGCTCCCCGCAGTCGTGGACACCGAGCACGGCGGCTTGTACGTGGTCAAGTTCCGCGGAGCCGGTCAGGGCGCGCGCGTACTCATTGCGGAACTCCTCGTGGGTGGGCTGGCCCTGCGGCTTGGCCTTCCCACGCCGGAGCTCGCACTCATCCACATCTCGTCCCGCTTCGGGCGAAGCGAACCGGATCCGGAAATCCAGGAACTCCTGCGGCGCAGCCACGGCACCAACGTGGGCATGCGATATCTCGACGGCGCCTTCAACTTCGACCCCTCGGCTGCCGGCGAGCTCATTGCGCCGGAACTCGCGGCACTCACCGTGTGGCTCGACGCGCTCACCACCAATCCGGATCGTACGCCGCGCAACCCCAACCTCATGATCTGGCAGCGGAAGCCGTGGCTCATCGACCACGGCGCCGCGCTGTATGCACACCACGACTGGTCCGCGGTAAATGAGGCGCGAACACGCACCGCATTTCCACTGATCCGGTCGCATGTGCTCCTGCCGGTGGCGGGCGATCTCGCGGCGGCTGACGCGCAGGCCACGGAACAGCTCTCACCCGCAGCCATCGCAGAAGTCATTGCGACAGTTCCGGACGAGCTCCTCATGGACGCCGTTGCCGGAGGGAACGAGTTCGCGTCCGCAGGCGAGGCTCGTTCGCGCTACGAGCGCTACCTCACGGAACGGCTTGGCTCTCCACGGTCATGGCTGGCGGAGGCCATCACCGCCCAGGAACAGCGCCGCATCGAGGAGCCACTTCACCTCAAGGCCCGCCGGTGAGCGGACACCCGCTGGTGGATTACGACTTCGCCATCCT
>JAYVNZ010000050.1:0-2356 GCA_043758185.1 Gemmatimonadaceae bacterium
GACGTTTCGCGGCCCGGCGCCGCGGTCATGACCATCGACGGCAATCGCTCGGCTGGTCCCGGACCGGTGGAAGCGCTCCTTGCCTCGCTGGCAGCCTGCTCTGCCATCGACGTCGTGGACTATCTGGATAAGCGACGCACGCCGGCGGCCCGGCTTGACATTGCGGTCGACGCCGAGCGCAACGCGACGCCGCCGCGACGCGTGCTGCGCGCTCGGCTGGATTTCGTGATCGACGGGGACGGCATCGATGCGGCTCACGCGGAGCGCAGCATCGCGCTCGCGTTCGGAACGTATTGCTCCGTGGCGGCGACCCTTGCCCCCGACGTCATGCTGTCCACGCGGTTGACGCTCAACGGGGTTGTCGGCGCCGAAGTGGAGCACCGCGGTCACGGCCACGGCGTGAGCGGTGGGGCCGGGCACTTTATCGCCACGCCGTGAGTACGTCAGTCACCATGGACACAGAACCCAGCGCGGCGCCGAGCGACCGCATCGATGCCGTCATCGGCGCGACGCCAGTCGTGCGGCTGCAGCGTGTGGTCACGCCCGGGATGGCGGAAGTCTGGGTCAAGCTCGAAGGCGGAAACCCCGGCGGGTCCATCAAGGACCGCACGGCGCTCGCCATGGTCGTGGATGCCGAGCGGCGAGGGGTCCTGAAGCCCGGTGACACCATCGTGGAACCCACGTCGGGCAACACCGGCATCGGGCTGGCGCAGGTGGCCTCTGCGCGTGGCTATCGGCTCATTCTCTGCTTGCCGTCGTCGGCGAGCGACGAGCGCAAGCGCACGCTGCTCGCATACGGCGCGGAGCTGGTGCTCACCGATCCGGAGCGGAGAATGCTCGCGGCCATCGAGGAGGCCGAACGGATTCGCGATACCACGGGCGCGTGGATGCCCAACCAGTTCTCCAATCCGGCCAATCCGCGAACGCATTACGACGTCACGGGCCCGGAACTCTGGTCGCAGCTTGACGGTCGCGTCGACGCCTTCGTCTACGGCTCCGGCACCGGTGGCACGATCAGCGGCGTTGGACGCTTCCTCAAGGAGCGCCGCACCGACATCCTCGTGGTTGCGGTGGAACCGGCGCGCAGTCCGGTGCTGTCAGGCGGCGTGCGAGGCCAGCACCAGTTCCAGGGAATGGGTCCCGGCTTCGTGCCCGCGAACTTCGATCGCAGCGTCGTCGATCGTGTGATGCCCGCGTGGGAAGAAGACGCGTTTCCCATCGCGCGGCGCCTGGCGCGCGAGGAGGGGTTGTTCGTCGGCATGTCCACGGGCGCCATCGCATGGGCGGCGCTGGAGCTTGCGCGCGAACTCGGCCCTGGCAAGCGCGTGGCAATGATCTCGCCGGACTCCGGGGCACGCTACCTCACCACCGCGCTGTTCGGCTGACGGCGCGGTCGTGTCACAGCGCGGGTGCCGGCAGTATGCCGCTCACCCCGAACTCCGCGCGCGCGAACACAAGGGTCTCGCGGGTGGACCAGTCACGCTTCGTGAGCTCGACGACGTCATTCGTCGCCATGCAGTGCCAGGTCTCGAATCGCGCCGGCTTCGCGGCCCCGAACACGGCGGGTGAGAACGCCCCAACGTTCACGCCACCCGCTGCATCGCGTGCGGAGGGATAGCGGAACAGCTCCACGCCCGCCTCCCGCATCGCGGCGCCTAGTGCCTGGGTGGCGGAATAGCGCGTCGGTGATGCGATGGCGCGCCGATGCACGTCGAACGGTGGACTGGTGAGATCGACGGACCGCGCGGACCGCATGCGCACGGAGAACGCGGTGAGCTGGGTCAGCAGCATTTCCAGTGGGGCGCTCGAACCCGCAAGGAACAGCATGCGGTAGTACGCCACCTCGGCGAACGCGGTACGCCGGGTGGCCGATCCGTACCAGATGCCGCGTTCGTGACGAGTGCCAAAGCGCGATCCGTGACGCAGTGGCGGGTATCGAAATGGGGTGAACAGCAGGTAGTGCATCCGGCCGCGTGTGACGTCGGGCGGCTTCACGCCATCGATGAGCTCCTCGAGCAACGCCTGTTCGTCCGAGGTATCGACGAGCTTGCGGGTGGACACCTGATGCTGCGCCTCCACCACTCGCCAGGGCGAGAGGCGAAGGGTCCGCAGCTCAGAGTCGCCCGCGCATCGCGTCCAGATACTGGACGACATCCACGAGTCCTTCCACGGTCCGAATGCGATCGGCGGGCACTCCGCCGACATGCGTGTTCTCGGCGTGCAGCCACGCGCGCGCCTTGCCGTCGTCACCGCCCACCAACGCATCGAGCGAGCGGTACAGGCGCAGGAACAACAGCGCGAGCTCCCCTTCCTTGCTCGCCGGCTCCAGCCCGCGTCCGCTGCCCAGCCGCGACAC
>JAYVNZ010000051.1:0-3215 GCA_043758185.1 Gemmatimonadaceae bacterium
AGCGCAATCACCGCGTCGAACGCGGGCTTCGGCCGACCGCTCCGATCGAACAGCAGTGGATAGTTCGTCCGCCCCCGTATCGGCCATCCGTTGAGCCACGAGTCGCGATCCGTCGCGCCCCAGAACGTCACGCGGTCAATGGACGCGCTGTGCTTGAGGAACACGCGAAAGATCTCCACGTATCGCGCCGTCAATGCGCGCTGCACGGAGTCGGGAAGTCCTGGTGCGTAAGGATTGAGGGCGGCAGTTGTCGCGGCGCGCAGGTCCACGTCGGCGCCACGATTCTGCGTGGCCTGTGGCAGCACGTCCACGTCCAGTTCGGTGATGTTGACCTTCACCCCCAGGGCGGCGAATGCACTGATGGTGGAGTCCTCCTCCGCGACGGTGGGCCAGTTCATCTTCAGGTGGTCCTGCATGCCCACGGCGGTCACAGTCACCCCCTGGTCCAGCAGCGACTTCACCAGGCGCACGCCACCAGCGCGCTTCTGCGCGTTCTCCATCGAGAAGTCATTGTAGTACAGCTCGGCCTGGGGGTCGGCTTCCTTCGCGAACTGGAACGCCTTCGTCACAAAGTCTGGTCCAATAATGCGCAGCCACGGTGACTGGCGCATGGTGCCATCCTCGTTGAGCGCCTCGTTGACGACGTCCCAACCCCCGATGCGGCCCTTGTAGCGGCCCACCACCGTGTGGATGTGGTCGCGCAGGCGGGCGAGCAGCGCATCCCGCGTGAGCGGCGCTCCGGTGGAGTCCTCGAACACCCACTTCGGCGTCTGGCTGTGCCAGGTGAGCGTGTGCCCGATGATGAACATGCCATGGCGCTCGCCGAAGGCGACGTATGCATCCGACGGCGTGAAATCGTAAACGCCCGGCTGCGGATGTACCCGTTCCCACTTGAGCACGTTCTCCGGCGAGATCGTATTGAACTGCTGCGTGACCAGTGCGACGCTTGCGGTATCGCTCTCGCTGAACTGGCGGGGCGACAGCGCGGTGCCAACCCGGAAGTCGGCGCGAAAGGCCTCCTTCAGTGTGGACAATACCGGCACCGGCGCAACACTCGGCTGCGCGCAGGCAACGAGCGCCACGAGTGCGACGAGGACTGCGCGCGCGGGAACATGGGCAGGGCGTGGCATCATGAGGAGAACAACCCCAGGGCGATTCCCTCCGCCATCGCCACGTATCCGGCCTCGTTCGGGTGCAGGTGATCTCCCGTGTCGAACTCGCGCCGCAACGCTTTCGGTTCTGCTGGATCCCGCAGCATTGCATCGAAGTCCATCACCGCATCGAATGCCCCGCTCTCGCGGACCCACCGGTTCACCGCCGCACGCGCACGCTCGTGCTCCGCGCTGTCGTACTGTGATCCAGCGAATGGAAGAATCGTGGCACCATACACCTTCACGCCGCGCGCGTGAGCGCGATCGATCATCGACTGGTACGCCTGGATGAGCTGCCTGCCCACAGCGGCCGCGGAATCTGCGCCGCGCGCGGCACCGATGTCGTTCACCCCTTCCGAGATGATCGCCCACCGCACGCCACGCTGGCCGAGGATGTCACGATCGAACCGCGTCAAGGCAGTCGGCCCCAGGCCGTCGCGGAGCACCGCATTCCCGCCGATTCCCGCGTTCGACACAGCAACGTTGCGTGTGGCGGCGGCGCCGTTGAGTCGGCGGCCGAGGTTGTCGGGCCAGCGGTTGTTCTTCTCCGTTCCGGAGCCCCGCCCATCGGCAATCGAGTTGCCGAGCACCGCCACGACTGCACTGGGCGCTGACCGGCGCACTTCCACATTCGAGATGAAATACCAGTGCTCGACGAGCACGGCGGCCGGCAGGTTGTCGTCGCCGACATGATTGCCCGCAACGACGTACGACGCGGTGCGCGAACCAGGATGACCGGTGATGGCGGCAGGTACACGCGTGAGATAGAGGCTCACGGCCACGTCGCCCTGGTCTTCCGTTGCGAGCGGGACCTCGTCCGACCACACGAATGCGCCCGCGGGAATGACGACGGTGGATCGTCCCGCGAACGTCACGGCCGATCCGGCGGACACCTCATGCCGGTCGCGCCCAGAGGAGCGCGCGACGTACGCCGCTCCCGCCTCGACGCTGCCATCGCCGTACTCATTGGACAGGCGGATCCGCATGCGCTCGCCGCCCAGCGACAGGTGGAACCGCTGGCGAAGGGTGGTGCCGGCCAATCCGGGCGCCGGCGGCAGGTTGCGACCTTCAGTGAGCTGCGGCGACGCTTGCCACGTGGCCACCCACTCCCCCGACGGCTCGGCGCGCGGCACCAACGCGCAGCCGCCGGCAAGGGCCAGCGTGGCGAGCAGCATCCACCCTGCCGGTTGGCGCATGCACCGGTTCCGCCTGTTCGTTGCCATCATGGCTCCCTGCCGCGTAGAATGACGTCGCTGGCAACACGGACGGGCGGAGCGCCATTCGCGCACTCGACCGCCGTCACCATACGACAACGGGATCAAGGTACATGCGCTCCACGCTCGATCAAGCGCGCCTCCTGCTTCTTGCAGCGGTACTCACCCTCGACGCGACCGCCGCGCATGCGCAAACGGTGATCGCCACTCCGTACGACACCACGGGCATCTACGGTATCCGGGAACGCGTGGGCTGGACCATCACCCTTGCGCCAGGACAGCAGCCGAGCGCGGGCATGTATCCATATGTCGTCACCGAGAATGGGGGCAACGTCATCAGGCGCGGTGCGCTGGATTTCTCTCGCGCCCCCGTGAGGATCGAGACGTCCCTTGCACATCCGGGCATGGTGCGCGTGGAGATCCGGCCACCGCGGGACGCCACGCAGCCCTTCGGCACCGTCCACACAGGTGGACCAGGAGTCGTTGCGCTGGGCGCGGCAGTGGCGCCAACGCGCATCACGCCGGTGGAACGGCGCCCGGCAGACTTCGATGCATTCTGGGACGCGCAACTTGCGCAGCTCGCACGCGTGCCGATGAACGCCACTGTCACGCAAAAGGAGAGCGGAAGCGCGGATATCGACTACGCGACCGTGCGCCTGGACAACGTTGACGGCGCGCATGTGTACGGCCAGCTCGCGCGCCCGCACCGCGACGGCAAGTTCCCCGCACTGCTCATCCTCCAGTATGCGAGCCCGCCCTATCCCCTGCCGAGGCAGTGGGTCACCGATCGCGCACGCGAGGGCTGGCTTGCGTTCAACGTGGAACCGCACGACGTGCCGAGCGACATGCC
>JAYVNZ010000052.1:0-8955 GCA_043758185.1 Gemmatimonadaceae bacterium
GTGCGTCGCGTGCGCGACTATCCGGCTGACTGGTTAGACCTGCCTGACGACGAGTTGCTCCTGCTGAGCTGGCGAACCTGAGGCCAAACGGCGCAACGCTGGGAGCGGGGGGGGATGGGCTCCATTGTGCTGTTCCGCACCCGATGGGCCCGGAGCCGGTCTGTGACAGCGCCCGAACCGGGTGTCCGGAACGATCAGGGAAACGGCACCGAGAAGGCTAGGGTACCGCCACCATCGGTATTGGGAAGGATGGAGGCACCCAGGATCAGCTTGTCGAGCTTGTTGTCGGGATGGGCGTGCGAATATCGCACGACTTTCAGCCCGCTGAAGGTGCCGATGGCGGCGCCAACGACCACGTCGCTCGCCCAATGGTTGTTATGGTACATGCGCGAGAGGCCGACGAGCGTGGCGCCTCCATACATGACCGGGGCCACGACCCAGACCGCGTTTGGCCACATGCGCCGAGTTTCGCTGGTCACCGCAGCCGCGGCGGCGAACGCCGTTGTGGTGTGGCCCGAGGGGAACGAAGAATAGTCCGAGGAGCCAAGCTTCTTTCCGTTGCGGTCCACTCCGTACGTGCCTCGGCCGAACCCCTTGAGGAAGTTGAAGTCGCGCGCGTTGGAGTCGGCACTGACATAGGGTCGCGAGCGTCCGAGGAGGCCCTTGAGCATGCCGGTGAACCCGGACGCAATGAGGACCGCCTCTGTTCCATGCCAGCCGAGGTCGGCAAGCTCGGGGTGGTGCGTGAGCTTGCCAGCGGCGTACAGTCCGCCGCCAATGATGAAAGCTCCAGGACTGGTGATGACCTCCACACCCGTGGCGGACTTGTCGAAGAACCTGTTCGCCTTGAGGTCTGGATCCTGAAGGCTCTGGGCAATGTGCTTGTCGGCCGGGAGCATGGCGATGGTCAAGCCGGCGAATGCGGCTGCCAGGGCCGCATCGCGACTGGTAAACAGCGTCTTGTGCTGGGGGGCGTTTGACGTGTCGCGCTGAGTAACGGTCCTGCCGTCCACACCCGTCGTGACTTGTGCCATCAACGACGTAGCCAGCAGTGTAGACAGCGCCAACGTCATGCGCAGCATACGGATAGGTAAGGCGATCCGAGCCATGTGTTGTCTGGAAGAGGTGCGGGTTTCAAGCGTTTCACAGGCATAATGCACAAATCGCGCGAGGGTGTCGTGAGCGCGCTTCGTGCAACGGAGGACCGCATGACAGCCCACCGAGTCTTCACCTGAGCGCCAGGACTCTCCCGTGATCGACCACCTGGGTGGCTTGATCAGTGACTACGGGTACCTGATCGTCGCCCTTTTCATCTTTGCCGAAGGCATCGCGGTTCCGTTCCCCACGGACACCACGCTCGTGACAGCGGCCGCATTTGCCGCGCACGGCCGGCTGTCCGTGACGATGATATTCGTGGTTTCGACGGTGTCGACCACCCTGGGCACGTCCGTGGCGTTTGCGCTCGGGCGGCGGGGAGGGGATTTCTTCGACAAACACTCGAAGCGGGTAAGTCCAACGGTGCTCGCGCGCACGCGTGGGTTTTTCGACAGGCATGGCACGACCGCAGTGCTGGTGGGACGGTTCATTCCGTTCGCCCGCATGCTGATCTCGCCGCTGGCCGGCCTGTCGCAGATGAGCTTTGCGCGTTTCTCGGCGTTCAACCTGCTGGGCGCGGCGATCTGGTCCGCGGTGTTTTGCGGCGTGGGTTACTTCTTTGGCCAGCACCCTCCTGCTTTTGGCCACGGCCTGGTGCGGGGGGCGTTAGTGGTAACGGTTGGGCTCGCGATCCTGGTAACGGTGGCCGTTGCCGGTGGATGGCTTGTCGAGGAGAGCGACGCGGCCTGGCGCGCCGAGGGCACGATCTGGCATCGCGCCCTGATGTCGCCGCCGATGCGGTGGCTGACAGCGCACTCCCCGGCAGCGCGGTCGTTCCTCTTCCGTCGCTTCACGCCGGGTGACTACCTCGGCCTGAATCTCACGCTGGGGTTGGGGCTGAGCTTCGTGGCGCTCGTGATCTTCAGTGCCATCACAAACAGCCTGCTATCACGTGGCGCCGTCCCGGAGTTCGATCTCTTCCTCGCCGCCGCAATGCACGAGACAGCGACGCCGGCGAGCCTGGCGCTCTGGTCTGGCGTGAGTGCGTTCGGCAGCCTGCCGCTCGTGGCGGTGCCTGGATTCGGACTCGCGTTGTGGCTGGTGAGCCGGCGACGCTCGTGGCTGCCGCTCATTGGATTCGTAGCGTCGCTGGCGGGCAGTGCCCTGCTGGATGCCGTGGTGAAGCAGTACTTCGCGCACGCGCGCGGCGTGGCGCGAGCGACGGGCACGGTGGCGATGGGTACGCCGAGTGGCCAGGCGCTCGGTGCGCTGGTCGGGTACGGAATGATTGCGTACTTCCTGGTGCTCATCGTACGCGGTCACCGCATCCGTGTGATGATTGCGGTGGCCGCGATGACGGTTGTGGTGGCGATCAGCTTCGGGAGGATGTACCTGGGCGAGCGGTACTTCAGTGACATCGTGGCCGGTCTTGCGGCCGGGGGCGTCTGGTTGTCCGCGTGCCTCACTGGCCTGGAAGTGGCGCGGCGACGCGCTGAAGGAGGCGGACGCGCGGCCAGGGGGCTGGTCTGAGCGCAGCCTGATTACGATTATTTTCGCGCCGCGCGAACGGTGGTTCCAACGCGGATCTGATTCTGTCTCATCTCCCCTCCCGGCCATGGCACACACTGACGTCCGACTCTTTCGCTGGACCGACATTCCCGAGGAACGCGTCACGGATGTCATCTCCCGCAAGCTCATTACTGGTGACGGGATGATGCTGGCACACGTGTACCTGAAGAAGGACGCGCTGGTGCCCCAGCATTCGCACCACAACGAGCAACTCACGTACATCATTTCGGGTGCACTGCACTTCTACATCGGCGCGGAGCGCGAGCGCGAGGTGATCGTGCGCGAGGGAGAGGTGCTGCATATCCCGTCGAACGTGGTGCACGAGGCGCGGGCGCTCGAAGACACGCTCGACGTGGACATCTTCAACCCACCGCGCCAGGACTGGCTCGACGGCACGGACAGCTACTTCCAGAAGACGAAGTAGCCATGGATCTCGGGCTATCGGGCAAGGTGGCGCTTGTTGCGGCGGCGAGCCGCGGACTCGGGCGCGCTGTGGCAGAGGAACTCGCGCGCGAGGGAATGAGCGTGGTGATCTGCGCACGCGGTGCGGAAGCGCTTGCCGAGACGGCCGCTGCGATTCGTGCCGAGACCGGGGTGCGCGTCGTGGATGTGGTCGCAGACCTGTCCAGCATGGCCGACATTGCGAACGTTGTGGAGCGCGCGCGCGTGGAGTTCGGGCAGGTGGACGTGCTTGTCACGAACGGAGGCGGGCCCCCTGCCGGACCTTTCGAGGCCCATCCAGCCGAGGCGTGGGCGGAAGCAGTGCGCCAGAACCTGGTGAGTGTCGTTGAGCTCACGCGGGCTGTGCTGCCGGGAATGAAGGAGCGACGGTGGGGGCGCATCATCAATGTCACGTCCATTGCCGTGAAGCAGCCCGTGGACAACCTGATCCTCTCGAATAGCGTACGCGCCGCCGTCACCGGCTTCGCGCGCACGCTGGCGAATGAGGTGGCGCCCTTCGGGATCACGGTGAACAACGTCATGCCCGGCTATACGCGAACCCAGCGCGTTGTTGATCTGGCGACGCGGAATGCGGCGTTGAAGCACACCAGCCCGGAGGTGGAGCGGGCCGTGTGGGAAGGCCAGATTCCAATGGCGCGGCTTGGCGAGCCCTCGGAGTTTGCGGCCATGGTGGCGTTCCTTGCGTCGGACCGCGCGAGCTACACCACCGGCGCATCGATTCCGGTGGACGGCGGGTGGATCAAGGGGCTGCTGTAGTCCCGTCGTACGGTTCCATGTGCACGAGGACGGACTGGATCCGAGGCACGGCGCGGCACATGGCGTACTTCACCTGGCCGCCGAGGGCGTGCGCGTCGGCGAGCGTTGTGCCCGAATCGGCCTGGACGTGGACCGTCACGCGATAGCCCACGCCCACGCGCCGCGCGGCCAGCTTCTCGATGGCACGAACGCCGTCTACGCGGAGTGCCGCCGCGCGAAGTGGTGCAAGGACGGGTTCGCCGGGCGTGCGGTCCATCAGGTCGTGGAGCGCCGCGAGAAACATCGCCACTCCGTTCCATGCAATCACCACGGACGCAACGAGCGCGGCCCAGTCGTCTGCCGAGGCCCACCGCGGACCGCCGCCGAAGTACCGGCCTACCAAGGCGGTGGAGATGCCGACGAATGCCGCGGCCGACGTGATCGCGTCACTCAGGTGGTGTGCGGCGTCTGCCTCCACCGCTGCACTCCCGCTGCGCATGCCCACGCTCTTCACCCGTTGGGCCAGCAGGGACTTCAGGACGACGACACCGAGCAGGACGCCGAGTGTCCAGGATGCGGGGAACGCGTGCGGAAGCCGAATTTCGCGGACCGCCTCGAGCGCAATCCCGACGGCGGCGAGGAGCAGGAGGATCGACACCGCGGCTGCCGCGAGTGACTCTGCCTTGCCGTGACCGAAGGGATGGTCCTCGTCGGCGGGGCGCGCGCCGAGTGCCACGCCGCCCCAGACGATGAGCGAGGACACCACGTCAGCCAGGGATTCCACGCCGTCGGCAACGAGTGCGTACGTATGGCCCACGATACCGGATCCGATCTTGACGAAGGCGAGCATGAGGTTGACCGCAGCGCCGGCCTGGGCGGCGCGAATGGCCTGCGCGGCACCTGCAACCGACTCAGCCTCCAGTTCCTGTTGCTCGATGATCACGGGCGAGAATCCAGAGGAGGCCGAGCGGACGGTACGCGGTCATGTCGTCCTGCGCGCAACAAATGCACGAAGGGTTAGAACGGCAAGTCGTCGTCGTCGGGAAAGGGCGTGTCGTCGAAGGGCGGTGGCTCGGCGTGTGACGGTGCGTCGTTGGGCGCAGCGCCCGACCGGTTGCCGGCTCGAGGCACGGGGGCCGGGTATGGGCTCGCACCACTGCGAGGCGGCCAGATCACGCCTTCACAACCGGGACCGCCGCGCTCCTTTGGCTTGTTCCTGCACTTGAAGTCAGGTGCCTTGGGATTGCGCTTGGTCAGGCGGTCGTCCCACATGGCCCCGCCGCACGTGGGGCACAGGGGCATGCCGTCCGCCGCGGCGGACGGAGACGCTGATCCAGCGGCGGGGGTAGCTGCGGGCCTGGCATCACGCGGCGGCCAGATCACTCCTTCGCACTCGCGGTTCTTGCACTTGAAGTCGGGCGCCTTGGGGTTGCGCTTGCCTTCACGGTTGTCCCACATGTCGCCCGAGCACTTGGGGCAGCTCGGCGTTGGCGAGACGGACTCGGTTTCTGCGGGTTGTTGCTGCTCGGTCATCGTGGCTGCGGGTGCGACGGTGGGACGGTGCGGATCGATCCGAAAGCTAATTGGAGTGCGCGTTGTCGTCCTGAGCGTGACGTGAAGAACCCTTTCTTGCCCCTCGCAAGCAGGTCCTTCGCTCCGCTCAGGACGACAAGAGCTTACACCGCGTCGGACAGCGAGGTGAAGTTGAAGTCCTTCACCTTGAGGGTAGGAAAGACCACGTTGCCGCCCGCCTCCGTGCCCGCCACGCGTTCCGCCCTGCCCAGCATCTCCAGGTTGTTGAGCATGAAAAGGGGACTTTCGTTGAAGCGGAGGTTCTTGACGGCCTTCGTGACCTTTCCGTTCTCGATGAGGAACGTGCCATCGCGTGTGAGGCCGGTGTAGAGGACGGTGCGGGGATCCACCTCGCGCAGGTACCAGAGGCGCGTGACGAGGATGCCGCGCGGGGTGGAGGCGATCATCTGCTCGGTCGTGGCGTCGCCACCGGACATCTTCACGGCACCCAACCCGCCGTTGTTGGGCCGCGTGCTCTTCTTTTGCGCCCAGTAGCGGGAATAGGCCAACTGCTTGAGAACGCCGTTCTCGATCCAGGGCTCGCGCTGGAGGGGCAGGCCTTCGCCGTTCCAGGGTTGGCCGAGGAGTTCGGGATCAGCGGGGTCGGAGAAGAGGGTGACCCTGGAGTCCACGACCTTTTCCCCGATCCTTGTGCCGCCTCCGGATTTCGTGAAGGCCGAGCGCCCTTCGTCCGCGCTGCGTGCGTCGAGCGCGAAGGCAAGGAGCTGCACGAGATCGCCGACAGCCTGGGGCTCGAGGATGACCGTGTACCGACCCGGTTCGACTGCGACAGGTTTGCGAGACGCGCGCGCCTTCTGGATGGCGCGATCGCTAACCGCCTTGAAGTCGATCTGGCGCCAGTCGGGATGATCGGCTCCTGCCCAGCCGGACCCGGTGCCATCTGTGGAGCGCACCGTGAGCTGATAGTTGGCGCTCGTGCTGGGGAAGTAGGCGTAGAGTCCCGTGTTGGACGCGATGGCGTTGTAACTGCTGCCAGCGATGATGAACCCCGCCGCGGCGAGGTCGCCTGCAGCCTTGGCTGCGTCGATGGCGGTGTGCGCAGCAGCAGCGCGGTCTGCCGCGGTGAGGTTCGCTGTCGAGTCGAAATGCGCGTTCACGTCGGTGTACTGTTGCGGTGGCAGCAGTGGCATGGCCTCCGGGTCTTCCGGTGCCAGCTTCGCGATGCCCTCACTCTGCCGCACCGCGCGCTCGATTCCCTCCGGCGTAAAGTCGCCGGTGGTGACCACGGCGTGCCGTGCACCGTAGTCCGACTGCACCACGAGTTGCGCGTTGCTCACGCCCCCCGAGGTGCTGATGCGATTGGCAGCGAAGCGGATGTTGCCGGTGTAGCCTCCGCCGAGTTGTGCGGTGATGGAGTCCGCCTTCGAGAGCTTGACCACGCGCTCCAGGAACGCTTGTGCCTCGGCGCGCGACATGATGTCCGCCGATGACAGTACGCTGCCCTTGCTGAACAGGCTCCTGGGCGCGCTCATGCCTTTCTCCCCGTATTGATGACGTTGATATTGCGAAACCGGCTCGGCACGCAGCCATGGCTTACCGCATTCACCTGGCCCGGCTGTCCCTTTCCGTCGAAGAAGCTGGCGCCCATTTCGTAGCTCCGCTTTCCACCGATCATGTCCATTGCGTTCCAGAAGTCGGGCGTGCGCATCTGGTAGGCCACGTCCTTCAGCTGTCCGACGATCTTGCCACCCTTGATTTCGTAGAAGAGCTGGCCGCCGAACTGGGCGTTGTAACGCTGCTGGTCTATGGAGAAGCTGCCATCGCCCACGATGGCGATCCCCTTGTCGGTGGCTGCGATGAGATCGTTGTAGCTCAGGTCCTTCTGGCCCGGGAGCAGGGAGACATTGGGCATGCGCTGGAACTGCACGTCGCTCCATGCATCGGCATGGCAGCATCCATGGCTTCGCACCGGGCGCTTCTGCTTGTCGTACCACCAGTCGAGCATGGGTGCCTGCTCGCGGGTGGTCTGGTAGTCGTTGACGATGCCGTTCTTGATGATGAGGAATCGCTCGGGCTCTACCCCGTCGTCGTCCCAGCCGATGGTGGAGCAGCCGCCAACCTGGTCGCGGTCGCCCTCGATGTTCATGAAGCTGGGACCGTAGCGGAACGTGCCGAGCTTCTCTCGCGGTGGCGCGAGGAAGCTGGTGCCTGCGTAGTTGGCCTCGTAGCCAAGAGCGCGATCGAGCTCAGTGGGGTGGGCGATGCTTTCGTGTATGGTGAGCCAGAGGTGGCTGGGGTGCAGGACGAGGTCATAGCGGCCCACGTCCACCGCCTTCGCCTTGAGCTTTTCCGCGGCTTCCTCTCCCCATTGGCGCGCATTCTCGACCGGCCGCGCGTCCGTGAGGTATTCGTAGCCCCGCGCGGCGGGCTGGATGACGTTGGAGCGCGTCTGGAAATCGGTGAAATCCGGTTTCACCGCGGTGGCGGTGAAGGGCAGCCAGCTGCGAATGACGGTCTGTGTGGTGAAGGTGCCTTCCGTGTTCGCGTAATTCTTCTCTTCCTTCACGAAGAACATGTTGCTGTTGACGTACTTCACGCCCACTACCTTCATCGCTTCGGTATTGGCGCGGATGAGCAGGTCGGCTTTCTGCTCGATGGGCACCGTGAACGGATCGATGGCGTGCGGGGTGACGTATCGGCCGTCCGAGGTGGGTGAGGCGGGCGCGAGCCGGACGCGGTCTGCCGCGGGCAGCGCATTTGCCTTTGCGATGGCGACAGCTTCCCTCGTGGCGGCAACGACCCCCGCCTTCGTGAGGTCGCGTGAGGCACCAAATCCCCACGTGCCGTTCACCAGCACCCGTACGCCAACGCCAAGGGTGTCCGTATCCACCACGTTCACGATCTGTTGTTCGCGCGTGATGACGAAGTTGTTCCGGTAGCGGCCCATGCGTGCGTCGGCGAACGACGCACCGCCCAGCGTCGCGGCATTGAGCGCCTCGACGAGCAGTTCCTTCGTCGCCGGATCCATCGGGGGGAGTTCCATTGATCCCGCGCGGTGGGCGAAGGCATCCGCGCGGGCGAGTGCCGGGCCGGCGAACACCAGCGCGCTGCCTGCCGCGCTCGTCTTCAGGAAGTCACGCCTGTTCGTCATGAGCAGTGGGTAAGGGTCGGTGACGCAAACGGCGGAGTGCTGGTCCCCTCGGGGGCGCGCTCGGAGCGAGCGCGGCAATACGGCACGATGATGCGACACCTCTATTATGTGGAGCGGTTGCCTCTTCCGGCACTGGGCGTCAATGCGAGACCGAGCGCGCGACGGCGCATCCTGGTATTCCGGTGGTGTCGGTCAGCTCTGAACCATCGCTTCAGGCCGGGGATTACGTATCTTGTAACTGCTGGCGGAGCGCCGTTCCCGGTGACCAGATTTACCGGGCGATCTTCTTGCACAGCGGCGCATCTCGCCTAAAGCCTCCGCTCGTCGCCAATGGACAACGTCGTACCGAACCAGCCATCCGTTGTGCCGAATGCCGCCGATCTCGCGGGCGAGCCAGGTCCTGAGCTGCT